>JAEWVY010000214.1 GCA_023396625.1 Pseudomonadota bacterium
CTCGTCCCAGGCGGCGCGGGAACCGCAGCAGTGCGTGAACCTGCGTGCTCTGCTGCAGAGCATCGCGTTCGACTACGGCGATGCCGGCATGTCCGTGCAACTGCTGCAAGCTGCGGACGGAACTTGCGACACGCGTCCTCAGGCCCTGCGGCGCCTGATGTGCAATCTGGTGGACAACGCACTCAAGTTCGCGGGCGCAGCTGAGTTGAGCCTGGAAGCCGGCGCCAACGGTCGGTGGCTGCTGCGTGTACTCGACCGGGGGCCGGGTATTCCTGAAACCGATCTCGACGCCGTGTTGCAACCGTATGTACGACTGGATGATTCACGCAATCGCGACACGGGCGGCACGGGACTTGGCCTGGCCATCGCGAGCGAGCTCGCCAAGGCGCTGGGTGGGCGGCTGACCCTGGCGTCGCGCAATGACGGCCCCGGACTGGAGGCACGCATGGAGTTGCCGGGGAGGTGCCAGTGAACCCGGCATCCTCGTTGCGCGTCTGCCGGAGAACAGGGCCAATGGTTGAACGGTAGCTGCGACGGAAAGCCGCGCCGGCCTGCGCCCTATGCCACGCAAGCCCGGACAAATCCGCATCCGGTACAATTGCCGACCATGTTTGCCGCCCGCCCGTTCGCCCTGAACATCGCACCCGCCACCATGGCCGGTGTGGCTGCGCGCGCAACCATCACCAAAACCACGACCATTAAGGGCTGACCCAGCCTGGTTCGTCGTGCGCCCTTCCTGGCCAGACGAGCCAGGCGAGCAGTCCGGTCTGGCACTGTTTCTTATTTAGAAAGGGCGTTGAAATGAGCAAGTTGGTAGGGTTGGTCGGCTGGCGCGGCATGGTCGGCTCGGTCCTGATGGACCGCATGGAACAAGAGAAGGACTTCGATCTGATCGAGCCCCTGTTCTTCTCCACGTCGAACGCAGGCGGCAAGGCCCCCGCCCAGGCCAAGAACGAAACCACGCTGCAGGATGCGTTCAACATCGACGCGCTCAAGCGCTGCGACATCATCATCACCGCGCAAGGGGGTGACTACACCACCGAGGTGTTCCCCAGATTGCGCGCCGCCGGCTGGAACGGCCACTGGATCGACGCGGCCTCCACGCTGCGCATGAAGGACGACGCCGTCATCGTCCTCGATCCAGTGAACATGCCCGTCATCAAGGCCTCCCTCGCCAAGGGAGGCAACAACTGGATCGGGGGCAACTGCACCGTGAGCTGCATGCTGATGGGCGTGGGCGCGCTGTACAAGGCCGGACTGGTCGAATGGATGAGCACCCAGACCTACCAGGCGGCATCCGGCGGCGGCGCTCAGCACATGCGCGAATTGCTCACCCAATACGGCACCCTCCACGCTGAGGTGAAGGCCCTGCTGGACGACCCGAAGAGCGCCATCCTCGAAATCGATCGCAAGGTCATCGACAAGCAACGCGCCCTCACCGTCCAGGAAACCGCCAACTTCGGCGTACCGCTGGGGGGGTCGCTGATCCCATGGATCGACAAAGATCTGGGCAACGGGACCAGCCGCGAGGAATGGAAAGGCATGGCCGAAACCAACAAGATCCTCGGCCGGGGCGAAGGTTTTGGCTCGGCTGCCGTGCCGGTCGATGGTTTTTGCGTGCGTGTTGGCGCCATGCGCTGCCACAGCCAAGCTTTGACCTTCAAGCTGAAGAAGGACGTCCCGGTCGCCGACATCGAGGCCATGATCGCCGCGGACAACACATGGGTCAAAGTCGTCCCCAACACCCGCGAGGCCACCATGCGGGACCTGACGCCTGTCGCGGTCACCGGAACCCTGGGCATCCCGGTCGGCCGCATCCGCAAGATGGCCATGGGCCCCGAATACGTGGGCGCCTTCACCATCGGCGACCAACTGCTGTGGGGAGCCGCAGAACCCCTGCGTCGCATGCTGCGCATTCTTCTCGGCGCCTGAGCAGGTCTGCAACGGGCCGTAACCTGTCGTTACAGCCCGTTGTCTCAAGACAACAACGCCAAACCCCAAAAATAAGCTCATGAACAGCCTGTGACCTTTGCCACTTGCGTCGCTTGTCACTTCAAGGCATTGCTGTTAACGTCAAAAATCCAAGATTCAGTGTCGGGACATACATTCGCATGTTGAAAAGAAAACTGGCTGACGATCCTTCACTGCAGAGCCGCATGCGAGTGCACAAAATGCCACCGGTGGCACTGCGCCGGGCCGTCGCCGCGGCCACGATTGCCTTGGGTGTCTTCGGTCCTGTCACTGCGCATGCCCTGGGGCTGGGGCGCCTTACCGTGCTGTCCGCGCTGGGCGAGCCGCTGCGCGCCGAGATCGATGTGCCGCAAATCAGTGCAGATGAGGCCGCCAGCCTCAAAGCCGACGTGGCTGCACCGGATGCTTTTCGCACGGCGGGTGTGGACTACAACTCCGCGCTCAGTGGACTGAAGATCACATTGCAGCAACGGGCAGACGGCACGCGCTATCTCCAGATCAGGGGCGAAAAGACCGTCAGCGAACCCTATGTCGACCTAATCCTGGAAGCCCACTGGGCATCCGGGCGGATCGTGCGTGACTACACGATGCTGTTCGATCCCGCCGGCATGGCGCCGCCGGCAGCCGCTGCCCCGGTGGCGGCGCAGATTCCGGCCGCGCCCCCTGCGCAGGCGCCCTCACCCGCCCCTGCTGCGGCCCCGGCCAGCGCC
>JAEWVY010000286.1 GCA_023396625.1 Pseudomonadota bacterium
GCGCCTGTCAGCGTGCCGCTGACGGTCAGGCTGGTGTCGCTGGTGACGAAGTCGCCCGCCGTCCCCGTGTCGTCCGCGATCGCCGTGATCGCGATCGTCGCCGTCGGCGCCGTCGTGTCGATGGTCAGGGTGAACGGCGCGCTGGCCGGGCTGGTATTGCCCGCGGCATCCGTCGCCGTCGCAGTGAAGCTGTAACCGCCGTCGGTCAGGGCCGCGGGGGTGTAACTCCAACTGCCATTGAGTGCCGCGGTCACCTGGCCCACCTCGGTGCCATTCTGGAAAACATGCACCGTGCTGCCGGGCTCGGCGGTGCCAATGAGCCTCGGCGTGTTGTCATTCGTGGTAGCACCCGAACCCAGCAACCCTGTTCCCGGCGCGACGTTGTCGTCCGCGTTGGTGATGGCGGGGGCGGCCGGTGGCGTCGTGTCGGGCGGCGGGGGCGGCGGTGGAGGGGGCGGCGGCGCATTCGTGTCGACCGTGCCATCCGCGCCCGGCCCCGTGTTGCCCGCTGGGTCGGTCGCTGTCACATGAACCACCGTGCCATCTCCCAGCGGACTTGGCGGGGTGTAGGTCCATTGGCCATTGCCGTCCACCGGCGCGGTGGCGTCGACCGTGCCGTCGTTGTTGATGTCGATGTTGACCGTGCTACCTGGTTCGGCCGTGCCGTTCAGTCCCGAGCCGTCGCTGGGTGCAATCGTCGGAGCCCCGGGGGGCACGGTATCGATGACCAGGTCGAAGGGCGTGCCGGGCCCGCTTTCGTTGCCCGCCGGGTCGACGGCAGTCGCGACGAAGTGATGCGCGCCATCGTTCAGGCCGGTTTCGGGCGTGATGGTCCAATGGCCGTTGGCGCCCACGGTGCCCGTGCCGATCAGCACCCCGTTGTCATAAAGCCGGATCACGTCGCCAGGGGTCGCCCCATCGCCGCTGAAGGTCGGCCGGTTGTCGTTGGTCAGCCCGCCGGACTGCAGGGCACCGACGATCCCCACCACGTCATCGGTCACCGTCATGGCGCCGGGGGCTTCGGGGGCCAGGGTGTCGATGTAGGTGACCTTGTCGGTTCCGGTATTCCCGTCGGCATCGGTGCCCACCACGTCAACCTGCTCGTTGTGGTTCAACGGCCGCGGCAGCGTCAGCTCGAAGTGGCCATTGGCGTCAGTCTGGGTCTGGCCCAGGACGTTGCCGTGCGCATCCCGCACCACCACGTCCGCCCCCGGTGTGGTGGTGCCGGAAATGATCTTGCCCGTTTCGTTGACCTGGGCCTTGATATTCAGCCCCCCCGAGCCGCCATCGCTGGCGACTACCGCGCCCACCAGCAACGGCAGGAACACCCATGCCGCCTCGCTCTGGTCGACCAGCAGCAAAGGCTCGATGCTGTCCAGGGGCGCGAAGGTCCAGCCCGCCGACCCTTCACCGAAGTGCAGCCACCACAGCGCCCCGCGGTCCTCGATCAGGACCAGATCGTTGACCGGCTGTCCTGCGGGAACGAAGTAGTTGTCGAAAGTGAGTACTTCACCGTTCTTGAGGCGCAGCACCAGAGCATTGCCGCTGCGTTCGATGGCCGACACATCGGCCCGACGCACCTCGACCTGAACCACGGTCGGCCCCGTCAGGGCCAGGTGGGATTCCGTGGCCGCGGTTTTCTGGGCCGTGTGTTTATCGATCAGGGTGATGGCAACCATGTTTTCCTCCAAATCCGAAGTGGCACGTCCCGGCCCCGCGGCCGGTTCTCATTGTTGTTTCCCGTCTTGACGCTCGCTCCGAACGGAGCAGTCCGCAACAAGGACCGTCATGTCACATGTCACGCCCGCGCATGCAAACACCGGACCATGCTACCGCCTCGTGATGTCAATGCCTTTGCAGCCACCGGAAAATGGTCGATAAATTTGAACAAATTGGCATTTGCCCCTCTCCGGTGTTGCAAAAAGTGACAACTCGACACAAACGCCCTGGCTCATGCTACTCCTGCTTGCGGCGCCGGACAACCCGGATACGAACATTTACAGCGGCAGCCGGGTCGTGTTCTTGACCTCCTCCATGACGGCGTAGGTCCGCGTCTCCCGGACTCCCGGCAGCTGCCACAGCACGGTGCCGGCGAACTCACGATAGGCCGCCATGTCGGCCATGCGGGTCTTGAGCAGATAGTCAAATCCCCCCGCCACCATGTGGCACTCCAGGATGGACGCCTGCGCCTGGACCGCCGCCTTGAACTGCTCGAACACGTTTGGCGTGGTGCGGTCCAGCAACACTTCCACGAACACCATCATCCCTCGCCCCAGCCGAAGCGGATTCAGCCGCGCCTCATAGCCCAGGATGTAGCCCTCGCGGGTGAGCCGCTGCACGCGGGCCAGCGCCGCCGTGGGCGACAGCGACACGGCTTCCGCCAGCTTGAGGTTGGACAGGCGGCCGTCCGCCTGCAGCGCCCCCAGGATGCGCAGATCGATACGATCCAAATCGATTGTCATATGCAAAATACCAGTTATTTATTCTGAATTTTGCCGAAATTTAGCGTGAAATTCACCATCGTGCGGCGCACCATCATGGCATTTCCACGGTCCACGGTATCTGCCATGTCTCCTGTGTCTCCTGTGTCTCCTGTGTCCCCTCCGCCCACGCATGCGGCCCCCCCGGCCGACCGCCTGCCCGACCCTTACCGGCCCGAGGCCGACATCGTGGCCGATCGGCTGGCCACCCTGCACGGTGCGCTGGACTGGACCGCCGCCGCCCAGGCCGCGCGGCCCTGGGTACAAGCCGTGCGCGAGAACCCGCCACCCTTCTGGGCCATGGAAAGCCTGCTCAGGGAGTACCCGATCAGCAGCGCCGAGGGCCTGGCCCTGATGCGCCTGGCCGAAGCGCTGTTGCGCGTCCCCGACACCGAGACCGCCATTGCCCTGACCGCCGACCAACTTGGCCGGGCCGACTTCGACGGCGCGGCGGACTCCACGCTGGCGCGGCTGTCGTCACGCGCCATCGCCCTGTCGCGCCGCTTTCTGCCCGACGCCGAGTCTCATCCGGGCCTGCTGGCCCGCCTGGGGGCCCGGACCGTCGTCGCCGCCACCCTGCGCGCGGTGCAACTGCTGGGCCGCCAGTTCGTGCTGGGCCAGACCATCGACAAGGCGCTGGACGAAGCCGCCGCGGCCCGGCGCGGGCCTGCCCCGCTGACCTGCAGCTTCGACATGCTCGGCGAAGGCGCCCGCACCGAGGCCCATGCGCTGCGCTATCTGGCGCAGTACCAGAATGCTATTGAAAATATAGCTAAAAGCAACCAATCCACGCTGGGACCGGGCGAAAAAGACGGCATCTCCATCAAGCTCAGCGCCCTGCACCCGCGCTACGAATGGTCGCAACGCGACCGCGTGCTGGCGGAACTGGTGCCGCGCGTGTGGCGCCTGTGCGAACCGGCAGCCGCGGCGGGGATCAACCTGACCCTCGACGCCGAGGAAGTGGACCGGCTGGAGCTTTCGCTGGACGTGTTCGAGGCGCTGGCGCAACGGATCGCGCAAGACTGTCCCCAGTGGACGGGCTTCGGCCTGGCGATCCAGGCCTACCAGACCCGCGCGCTGGAACTGGTGGCCCACGTGATTGCCCTGGCGCGGCGGCTGGGGCTGCGGTTCATGTGCCGCCTGGTCAAGGGCGCCTACTGGGATGCCGAGATCAAGCGCGCGCAGGAACTGGGGCTGCCCCACTACCCGGTCTTCACCCACAAGCACCACACCGACATCAGCTACCTGGCGTGCGCCCGCGTCCTGCTGGCCGCGCCCGACGCGATCCACCCCCAGTTCGCCACGCACAACGCGGGCACCCTCGCCGCTTTGCTGCAGATGGCCGCGCGGGCCGGGGCATCGGGCGACGCCAGCGGCCCGCCGACGGGCACGCCCCTCCAGTTCGAACTGCAGCGCCTGCACGGCATGGGCGAAGGGGTCTACCGCGAAGTGCTCAGGAACCCCCTGGTGCGCTGCCGCGTCTACGCGCCCGTGGGGGCACACCGCGATCTGCTGGCCTACCTCGTGCGCCGGCTGCTGGAAAACGGCGCCAACTCCTCCTTCGTACACCAGCTGGCCGACGCGTCCGTGCCTCTGGACGTGCTGCTGGCCTCGCCCCTGCACCTGGCCCCGCACACCGCGCTGCCGCGGCCGCCGGACCTGTACGGCCCGGGCCGCGGGAACAGCGCGGGCCTCGATCTGGCGGTGGCCGCGATGCGCGCGCCGCTGGAGGCCGCCTTGCGCGCCACGGCGGTGCCTCCCGTGCCGGAATTTCGCATTGAAAACGCCGTTTCCCAGCTTCAAATGGCGCAAGTGTGCTACGAAAAATGGAGCACACTCCCGGTTCACGAACGCGCCGCCACGCTGCGGCGGGCCGCCGATGCACTGGCCGCGCAGCTGCCGCGCTTTGCCGCGCTGCTGGTCAAAGAAGCCTTCAAGACCTGGGGCGACGCGGTGGCCGAAGTGCGCGAGGCGGTCGATTTCCTGCGCTACTACGCCAGCGAGGCCGAACGGATCATGGCGCCGGCCGGCCTGCCTCGCGTCGACGCGGAGATGCCGTCGCCCACCGGTGGCTGGGGGCCGACCGGCGAGTCCAACGCGCTGCGGCTGCGGGGCCGCGGGGTCTGGGTGTGCATCAGCCCCTGGAACTTTCCGCTGGCCATCTTCACCGGCCAGGTGGCGGCGGCGCTGGCCACCGGCAACACCGTGCTGGCCAAGCCGGCCGAGCAGACACCCGGCGTGGCCTGGGCCATGGTGGAGCTGCTGCACGACGCCGGCGTGCCGGCCGGCGCGCTGCAGCTGATGCATGGCCCGGGCGACACCGTGGGCGCGGCGCTGGTCGCGCTGCCGGGCATCGCCGGCGTGGTGTTCACCGGCTCGACCCCGGTGGCCAAGGCCATCCAGCGCGCCCTGGCCGCCAAGGACGGGCCCATCGTGCCCCTGATCGCGGAGACGGGCGGCATCAACGCGATGGTGGTGGACAGCACCGCCCTGCCCGAGCAGGTGGCCGACGCCGTGCTGCAGAGCGCCTTCCGCTCGGCGGGTCAGCGCTGCTCGGCGCTGCGCCTGCTGTGCGTGCACGCGGCCATCGCCGACGACGTGATCGGCATGATCGCGGGCGCCGCGCAGGAGCTCGTCACGGGCGAGCCGGGCGCCTGGGCCACCGATGTCGGCCCGGTGATCGACCGCGAGGCGTTCGACGGCATCCAGCAGCACCTTCAGCGGCTCGCTTCCGGGGCCAAGCCCCTGTTTCCCGGTGTGACGGGGACATCCCCCGCGACACAGGCCGTGGCCCACCTGGTCCCGCCACAGGCGTTCGAGGTGCCGTCCATCGACAGCGTCGCGCAGGAAATCTTCGGGCCGGTGCTGCACATCGTGCGTTGGGATGGCGACCCGCTGGACGTGATCGCGCAGATCAACGCCCTGGGCTACGGCCTGACACTGGGCATCCAGACCCGCATCGACAGTCGCGCGCAGGCCATGGCCCGCGCCGCACGCGTGGGCAACGTCTACGTCAACCGCAACATGATCGGCGCCGTCGTCGGCCTGCAGCCCTTCGGCGGCGAAGGCCTCTCCGGCACAGGCCCCAAGGCGGGCGGGCCGAACTACCTGCCGCGCTTCTGCACCGAACAGACCGTGACCGTGAACACCACGGCGGCAGGGGGGAATGTCGCATTGATGGCGGGCCAGGCCGCCGGCCGTTGAATCGGCAGTCCCGCCGGCCAGTCCGAAATGGCCGGGGAGGTTGACCATGGTCATTTGACGCGCCGGCCCGGCCCCCGAACAATGGCGGTCCCTTTCCGCTTTCTTTCAAAGGAGCTTGCCATGCCGAAACCTCTGTGGATTGTGCTGGCCAACGCCGCGGTGGCGCACTGCTACGAGCGCGCCTCGCGGCGGGCGCCGCTGGTGCTGCAAGCCACCTACGCGCACCCGGAAAGCCGCCTGCACGCCAAGGAACTGGACAGCGACCGCCCCGGCCGCACCCTGAAAGACGACGCGGGCCGCACCAGTTTCGTCCCCCGCACCGAGCCCAGGGAGCGCGAGCGCGGCGCCTTCGCGCGGCAGCTGGCAGGGATGCTGGACGAGGCGGTGTCGTCGAACCGCTGCAGCGGCATCGCGCTGTTCGCCTCGAATCCGTTCCTGGGTGAACTCCAGTCTCTCCTGGGCGAGGGCACGCGCAGGCACCTCGTCGCCAGCCATGCCCTGGACCTGACCTCGTTTGCCGGAAACGAACTGCAGGCACGCGTGGACCGCGCCATGAATTCCTAATTTCACAGCGTCAAATGACCATTTGACGCTGGAAAACCGAGAAAATATCAAGATTTTTCGGTCCACGCCCGTCGATCGGACGCCTGGCCCCTTCCGGGCCTCAGGCCGCAGCCAGCCCCTGCAGTGCGTGGTCCATGGCCTGGAACGACTGCGCCAGGATGCGCTGTTTCCAGTCCGCCGTGTCCACGTAGAACGCGTCGCGCAGATCCCGCTTGATCCGTGCCGCCTGGACCGCGGGCACGCCGGGGTGGTTCTGGAGCCATTGCTCGGCGCGCAGCGCCTGCAGCACCTGCATCAGCGGCTGGGTGCCGAACTCGATGGCCAGCGAAGTGATGTCGGCCTGCGGGCACTCGTCGTAGACGGCGTCCCACATCAGGCCGGTCACCCGGGCCGAGACAGAGGAGCCGTCGTACAGCGACTTCAGCGGCGTGTCCGGGCGGTCCCACCAGGCGCGGGCACGCGCCAGTCCGGCCGCGTCGTCCGCCCGGCCGGCATAGCCCAGTTCGCCATGGCCCGTGGGACCGAGCCCGGTGTGCAGATCGATCCAGCCCAGCTGCCGGGCCTGCCCCGCGTGCGTGCGCAGCACCTGGCGCAGCGTGACGTTGCTCCACGTGGGCTCGCGGCCCCCATAGAACAGGCCGTCGGCGAAGGCGTACTGCCCCCCGCTGACGGCGGCCTGCATAGCCTTCATGCCGCGGCGGGCGATGTACCAGGCGATCGACGCTTTGTTGCGCAGGCCGGGCGGCCATTGCTCCGGCACCAGCAGCGGGTGCAGCTCACGGTAGGCGGGGTTGTCGGGCAGCGGCCGGCCGAAATCCTGGAAGTTCCGGTTCAGGTCAACGTTTTCGTGCGTGACGCGGCGGATGTGCGAAAACCCGTAGGGATTGACCGCATGCAGGAACAGCACCGTCACGCCGGCCGCCGCGGCCTGCTGGAGCCAGGCCGCGTCGCGCAGGGTGGCCACCTGCACGCCCGAGCCGCAGTAGCCCTCGACCCCGTGGCAGCCGCTGCTGACCAGGAGCAGCCGCGAGGCATCCGCCGGGCCCCAGCGTGCCACGTCCAGCGCGAGCACCTCGCCATCGCGCCCGGGCAGGGGGTGGGGGCAGGAAAAAAGCGCCAGCCCCCGGG
>JAEWVY010000334.1 GCA_023396625.1 Pseudomonadota bacterium
ACCGTGCGGACCGGCTCGAGCGGCATTGGTCGCGGGGAACGGATCCTGCGCGTCTGACCTTTTCCATCACAATCGCATCCAATTCAACAGGAGAAATCATGAAGGTGTATTACGACAAGGACTGTGACCTGAGCCTGATCAAGGGCAAGACAGTGGCGATCATCGGGTACGGCTCCCAGGGTCATGCGCATGCGCAGAATCTCAACGACAGTGGCGTGAAGGTGGTGGTGGGGTTGCGCAAGGGGGGGGCGTCCTGGGACAAGGTCGGCAAGGCCGGCTTGACGGTGATGGAGGTCAACGACGCCGTGAAGATGGCCGACGTGGTCATGATCCTGCTGCCCGACGAACAAATCGCCGAGGTCTACCGCAACAACATCGAGCCCAACATCAAACAGGCCGGATCCCTGGCGTTTGCCCACGGCTTCAACGTGCACTACAACCAGGTCGTGCCGCGCGCTGACCTGGATGTCTGGATGGTGGCGCCCAAGGCCCCTGGCCATACCGTGCGCAGCACCTACACGCAGGGCGGCGGCGTGCCCCATCTGGTGGCGGTGCATCAGGACAAATCGGGCAAGGCGCGCGACCTGGCGTTGTCCTATGCCATGGCGAACGGCGGGGGCAAGGCCGGCATCATTGAGACAAACTTCAAGGAAGAGACCGAAACCGACCTGTTCGGCGAACAAGCGGTGCTTTGTGGTGGTGCCGTCGAGCTCGTGAAGATGGGTTTCGAGACGCTCGTGGAGGCCGGCTATGCTCCGGAAATGGCCTATTTCGAGTGCCTGCATGAACTCAAGCTCATCGTGGACCTGATTTATGAAGGCGGCATCGCCAACATGAATTACTCCATCTCGAACAATGCAGAATATGGTGAGTACGTGACGGGGCCCGAGGTCATCAACGCCCAGAGCCGCGAAGCCATGCGCAAGGCGCTTCAGCGGATTCAGACGGGGGACTACGCCAAAAGCTTCATCCTCGAAGGCCGAACGGGCTACCCCAGCATGACCGCACGTCGCCGCCTCACGGCTGAGCATCAGATCGAAGTGGTCGGCGCGAAACTGCGCGCGATGATGCCCTGGATTGCGAAAAACAAGCTGGTGGATCAGTCTCGCAACTGAGATTGAAAATCCTCCGTCTCCAGGGGCCACTTCGGTGGCCTTTGCTTTTTATCCGGAAACGGGGGCTGCCGTACACTTTGGCTCTTTCGGGGCGTGACCATGCGGGTGATCTGGGACGGTGTATGCGTGAACCCCCGCAGGCCGATGGACAGAGCGGCAACTGAGCAAGCTTGCCTAGCGAAATTGATGCTATTTTGATAGCATAAAATGACCATCCCATGCTGAACAACAGGATTTTTTATGCATGACGGAGCCGAAACGGATCCACAAACCAGCGAAGCCGTTGTCGTACGCAAGCGGCGCAAAGGCATCTATATCCTGCCGAACCTGTTCACGCTGGCCGCCCTTTTTGGCGGGTTCTACGCGGTGGTGATGGCGATGAATGGCCGCTTTGACCTGGCCGCGGTCGGTGTGTTTGCCGCGATGGTGCTCGACAGTCTGGACGGCCGGGTGGCACGCATGACCAACACCCAGAGCGCGTTTGGAGAGCAGATGGATTCGCTGGCGGACATGGTGTCCTTCGGCGCGGCCCCGGCGTTGATCGCCTATGAATGGGCGCTTCGGGGCCTGGGGCGCTGGGGTTGGATCGCCGGTTTTGTCTATTGTGCCTGTGCCGCGTTACGCCTGGCCAGGTTCAACGTCAATACAGGCGTGGTGGACAAGCGCTATTTCCAGGGACTGCCTTCACCGGCCGCCGCCGCCCTGGTGACGGGCTTTATCTGGATCATGAACGATGCTGGCGTGCACGGCGGCGACGTGGCCTGGCCGATGTTCGCCATGGCCTTGTATGCGGGACTGACCATGGTGACGAACGTGCCCTTCTACAGCTTCAAGGATGTGAAGATGAAGCGCAGCGTGCCCTTCGCTGTCATTGTGCTGATTGCGCTGGGCATTGCGGTGATCAACATTCATCCGCCCGCTGTCCTGTTTGGCATTTTCGTCGTGTACGGTCTCAGCGGGTATGCCATATACGGTTGGCGCAGGGCCAAAGGCTTGCAGACCAGCGTGATCAGCACCTCCACCGATGAACCGGAGGAGCGCGGCCTGCACAAATGAATTCGTCAACGCGCCCTGTATCCCATTTCATTCCTTGTGATAGACTTTGCCGCATGAACCGAATTGCACTGGCTCTACTGCTATCTTCCTACGGGCGGAGACGGTAGCGCGCGCGCATTCACCCACCTCGACGGCCCGTATGCACCAGCAGCGGGCCGTTTGTGTTTTGGGGCTGCTGGTCACCCTTTACTCGAGAGCTTGACCATGCCAATGTTGAACGATCCCGCGAGCAAATACCACGCCTTTGCGCCGATCCGCCTAGCCGACCGCACCTGGCCGGACGTGGTGCTGACCCGCCCGCCCATCTGGTGCAGCGTCGATCTGCGCGATGGCAATCAGGCGCTGATCGAACCGATGGACATTCCGCGGAAGCTGCGGATGTTCGAGATGCTGGTCGATATCGGATTCAAGGAGATCGAGATCGGTTTTCCGTCGGCTTCGCAGGTTGAGCACGACTTCGTTCGCAAGCTGATCGAGGAAGGCCGTATTCCTGACGATGTGACGATCCAGGTTCTGACACAGGCGCGCGAGGAGCTGATCTGCAAGACGTTCGAGGCATTGAGGGGCGCGCGCCGCGCGATCGTCCATCTGTACAACGTGACATCGCCTGTGATGCGCAAGGTGGTGCTGGGACTCGACGAGAACGGCATTGTGCGGCTTGTCACCCGCCAGGCCCGGCTGTTCAGGGAACTGGCAGCCCGGCAGCCGGAAACCGAATGGGTTTTCCAGTACTCACCGGAAATGTTTTCCGGCACCGAACTGGCTTTCGCCAAGCGTGTGGTGGACGCCGTGACCGAGGTCTGGCAACCGACGCCCACGAACAAGTGCATCATCAACCTGCCGTCGACCGTGGAGCACGCCACGCCGAATATTTTTGCCGACATGGTTGAATGGATGCACCGAAATCTGGCTCGGCGCGATGCCATCGTGCTGTCGGTCCATCCCCACAACGACCGGGGCACCGGCACGGCGGCCGGGGAATTCGCGGTGATGGCGGGGGCTGAGCGCCTGGAGGGCTGCCTTTTCGGCAACGGCGAGCGCACCGGCAATCTGGATATCGTGAATGTCGCGCTCAATCTCTATACCCAAGGCGTGCCTCCCGGGCTCGATTTCTCCGACATCGACGAGATTCGCCGGACCGTGGAGCACTGCAATCAGATAGCGGTTCACCCACGCCATCCTTATGTAGGGGAGCTCGTCTATACCTCTTTTTCAGGTTCGCATCAGGACGCGATCAGAAAGGCCTTCGCGGCACGCCGCGAGGGGGATGTGTGGAACGTGCCCTATCTGCCGATCGATCCCAAAGACCTGGGGCGGAATTATGAAGGAGTGGTTCGGGTCAACAGCCAATCGGGAAAAGGTGGCATCGCATACCTGCTCGAGAGGGACTACGGGCTCGAATTGCCGCGACGCTTGCAGATCGAATTCAGCCAATGTGTGCAGAGCGTGACGGACACCAGCGGGAAGGAGCTGACCGCCGCCGACCTCTGGGCGCTGTTCAGGCATGAATACGGGATCGACGCGATCACCGTGTCTGCCTGCCATGTGCAAGAACAGACTTCGCAAGAAGGCGTGCAGATTGAAACCAGCCTCGTCTGTCAGGGGCGCGCGCTGCTTCTGCGCGGACGGGGCGATGGGCCCATCGATGCCTTCGTCAACGCATGGAATGAAACGATGGCACCCTCGGTGCGCGTGCTCGACTACCACGAGCATGCCGCCGATGTGGGGGTGGGCACCCAGGTCGTGGCCTATGTCGAACTGCGCATCGACGGTACGGCCACACGGTACGGTGTTGGCATGGATGCCAATATCGTCTCGGCATCGATCAAGGCGATACTTTCGGCCCTGCGACGCGCGAAAATCACGGTTTCCCCCGCGGCCACCCTGGTGGCAGTCTGAAATTGGCAATCGAAGAACTGGAACCCTCATGACGGACAAGCTCATCATTTTTGACACGACCCTTCGCGATGGAGAGCAGTCTCCTGGCGCCTCCATGACCCGGGAGGAGAAGCTGCGCATCGCGCGGCAGCTTGAACGCCTGCGCGTGGATGTGATCGAGGCCGGATTCGCGGCCAGTTCCAATGGCGATTTCGAGGCGGTGCAAGCGATTGCAAATGCCGTCAAGGACGTGACGGTGTGTTCGCTCTCCCGGGCAAACGACCGAGACATTTCCCGGGCCGCCGAGGCCCTGAAAGGCGCTAACAGCGCCCGGATTCATACATTCATCGCGACGTCGCCTGTCCACATGGAAATGAAGCTGCGCATGAGCCCCGAGCAGGTGCTCGAGCAGGCCAGGCTGGCTGTCCGGTTTGCGCGGAACCTGGTGGCCGACGTCGAATTCAGCCCGGAGGATGGTTACCGCAGCGACATGGATTTTTTGTGTCGGGTGCTTGAGACCGTCATCGCCGAGGGAGCGACCACCATCAATGTGCCTGACACGGTGGGGTATGCCATTCCGGAGCTGTACGGGAATTTCATCAGAACCTTGCGCGAACGCATTCCAAATTCGGACAAAGCCATTTGGTCCGTGCATTGCCATAACGACCTGGGCATGGCGGTGGCCAATTCGCTGGCCGGGGTCAAGATCGGCGGCGCAAGACAGGTGGAATGCACGATCAATGGGCTGGGTGAACGGGCCGGCAATTGTTCGCTGGAGGAGGTGGTCATGGCGGTCAAGACCCGGCGGGACTATTTTGACTTGGACGTCGGGGTGGAGACACGGCATATCCTGGCCGCCAGTCGCATGGTGAGTCAGACGACCGGCTTCCTCGTGCAGCCGAACAAGGCTGTGGTGGGGGCCAACGCGTTTGCCCATGCCTCCGGGATTCATCAGGACGGGGTGCTCAAGGCACGCGACACTTACGAGATCATGCGGGCGGAGGATGTGGGCTGGAGCACGAACAAGATCGTGCTTGGCAAACTCAGTGGGCGCAATGCGTTCAAGCAGCGTCTGCAGGAGCTGGGTGTGAGCCTGGACAGCGAAATGGAAATCAACGCGGCTTTCACCCGGTTCAAGGAGCTGGCTGATCTCAAGAGCGAAATCTTCGACGAGGACATCCTGGCCCTTGTCAGCGATGAAAGCGTGACCAGCGAGAAGGAGCAGTTTGGTTTCGTGTCCTTGTCCCAGCGCAGCGAAACCGGGGAGCATCCCCACGCGGCGATTGTGTTCACTGTGGATGGCAAGGAAGTCCGCGCCGAGTCCGATGGCAATGGCCCGGTGGATGCTTCTTTGAAAGCAATCGAGAGCCATGTCAAGAGTGGCGCCGAAATGGTCTTGTACTCGGTCAATGCCATCAGCGGTTCGACGGAGAGCCAGGGCGAAGTGACGGTGCGCCTGCAGAACAGTGGGCGCGTGGTGAACGGTGTCGGCGCGGATCCGGACATCGTGGTCGCTTCGGCCAAGGCCTATCTGAGTGCCCTCAACAAATTGCAGAGCAAAGCGGACAGGGTGGCTGCCCAGGGCTAGGGGAAATGCCAATATTGCAGGGTTTCCCTTCAAAAAGACGCGCAAGTATTTGATTTTTTGCGCCTTTTCATGTTTCAATACAATCTGTTGCAGATCAGGTCGCCGTCATGGAATGCGTGATGCAATGACGGCGTCATCCCAACTGTTCCAGGGCGTAGAAACATGAATCGATTACTGCAGATTTGCATTGTCAGCTTGGTGACGATGACGCTGTGGGGGGCAGGAGGTGAGGCGCATGCCCGCAAGAATGCGGGTGCAAGGCCGGTCACCACAGCCGGTGCGAAGGCGCCCAGGCACGGAAAGACCGTCAAAGCGGCCAAAGAGAAAAAACGCAAGGGCGAGAAGACGGCCCGCGCCAGGGGCAAGGCGGTGGCTCTGATACCCGCCAAGCCTTCCTTTGGCGAAGTCGCGGGTTTACGCGAGGTCCGTGATCCGCTGGATCTGCGATCCAGTGTCGCATTGGTTGTTGACCAGGACACCAAGGAGGTTCTGTTCAGGAAAAACGACCACGCCGTTCTGCCCATTGCCTCGCTGACCAAGCTGATGACCGGGCTCATCGTGAGCGAGGCCGGTTTGCCGATGGACGAGACGATCGTCATCACTCAGGATGACGTGGACACCGAAAAGGGCAGCCGCTCGCGCTTGAAGGTCGGCACCGAACTCAGTCGTGGCGAATTGCTTCATCTGGCGTTGATGTCCAGTGAAAACCGTGCGGCGCACGCGCTGGGCCGAACCTATCCCGGGGGGCTGCCGGTCTTTGTGAACCTGATGAACGCACGCGCCAGGGCATTGGGCATGACGGATACGCGCTACAGCGAACCCACCGGGTTGTCGAGCCAGAATCAGTCCAGCGCGAGAGACCTGGCCACACTGGTGGCGGCAGCCTACAACGACCCTCGCGTGCGTGAGTTTTCCACTTCACCGGGGTATGAGGTCGAGGTGGGGAGTCGTACCCTTCAGTTCAACAATACGAACAGGCTGGTCAAGAACCCTTCCTGGGACATCGGCCTTCAGAAGACGGGCTATATCTCGGAGGCCGGGCAATGCCTTGTCATGCAGGCCAAGGTGGCCGGACGCAAGCTGATCATGGTGTTCCTGGATTCCGCCGGAAAGCTGAGCCGCCTTGCCGATGCGGAGCGCGTTCGGCGATGGATCGAGAGCACGCCGTCTGCCGCGCTGTTGACCCGCCAGGTCCAGAGTTGAGAAGTTTTCTTCTCTAGCGCGGGGGTTCGGCTTGGTGGCCCAGTGCGGCCGAAATCTTGTTGGCCGTGGCCTGCAATTTCGGAAGCCAGCTTTCGTCCAGGCGATCCGCCGGGGCGGAAATCGAAAGTCCGGCAACCAGTTTTCCCTGATCGTCGTGGATGCCGGCGGCCATGCAGCGCACACCCAGTTCCAGTTCCTCGTTGTCCCGGGCGATGCCTTGCTGGCGCACCCTTGACAGCTCGCGTTCGAATTCGGGCAATTGGGTGATGCTGTTGCGGGTATGGCCAGCCAGTCCGGTTCGCGCGGCATAAGCGCGCACGCGCTGAGGGTCATCGGCCGCGAGAAACAACTTGCCGACTGAAGTCAGGTGCAGTGGCGCTCGTCCGCCAATGGCACGCACCACCTGCATGCCCGAGCGCTCGCTGTAGGCGCGCTCGACATAGACGATCTCATCGCCGTGTCGCACGCTCAGATTGACGGGTTGCTGTGTCAACCGGTGGAGTTCACGCATCGGTCCCAGGGCGGCTTCACGGACATCCAGCCGGCTTTTGACCAGGTTTCCCAGTTCAAGCAACCGCATGCCCAGGCGATAGCTGCCCGCCTCGGGGCGATCGACATAGCGACCCAGCGTCAGGTCATTGAGGATTCGGTGTGCCGTGGATGGGTGTAGGCCGCTTTTCTCGCTGATGTCTTTGAGCGACATGGCTTCCTTGCGCGATGCCAGGAGGTCGATCAAGGTGAACATCCGTTCAATGACCTGGATCGCTGGAGAGGCATTGACGCTGGTATTGGATTGGCGCATGGTCCAGCCGAGTGATGAACGTAGCGGATTCTAGAGGAAGAATGGACGAATTGATGCGCTGCAACAGATGTGGCGGTGTCGCTTACCCGGGCAGCGGGCCTGCCCAGCGCCCATTCTGGAGCAGCTCGAAGGGTCTGAATCGGGATTTGTAGTTCATCTTCGCGCTCTCATCGATCCAGTAGCCCAGATAGAGGTAAGGCAGGCCGAGTTGCCGCGCCTGCTCGATCTGCCACAGGACGTTGTAGGTGCCATAACTCGCCCGAGGGTCGGGTTCGTAGAAGGTGTAGACCGCCGAGAGCCCGTCGGTCAGCACGTCCAGAATGGACACCATTCTCAGGCGTCCCGCAGTGCCGTCCGTTGTGGGGTCCCGAAACTCGACCAGGCGCGAATTGACCCGGCTCTGCAGCAGGAACTGGGTGTACTGATCGATGCTGTCATGGTCCATGCCCCCACCGGCATGGCGACTGTTTTGATAGCGCAGGTAGAGCTGATAGTGTTCAGGCACGAAGCACAGCTTCAGGACCCTGGCCTGCAGTGCCTTGTGCTGGGCCCAAGCCCGTCGCTGACTTCGACTGGCACGGAAGGCATGGGCGAGCACGCGCAGCGGAACGCACGCACGGCAGCCATCGCAGTAAGGCCGGTAGGTGAACATGCCACTGCGACGGAAGCCGTTGGCGACCAGGTCCGAATAGGCGTCGCTGTGGATAAGGTGGCTTGGTGTGGCAACCTGGGAACGCGCCATCTGGTCTGGCAGATAGCTGCAGGGGTACGCCGCGGTCGCGTAATACTGCAAAGTCTGTAGTGGCAGATCCTTGAGATGGGTCACGGTCGGACGGGCTGAAGCTCGGGGAGTTCGCGCCAGTATACGGGGTCGAATTGCCAGGACGGCGGGGGGCATTTGACCAACTCGTCCACCTTCAGGGTAAAACTCGGCCGAGGTATCTCCCGCGCGCCAAACGAGGCCAGATGCGCGGTGTTCTGCTGGCAGTCGATCATGGGCATGTCGTGCCGGCGGCAGAAGGCCACCAACGCTGCGAGGGCGATTTTCGAGGCGTCCGGGGTTCTGGTGAACATGGACTCGCCAAACACAGCCCGCCCAATGGCCACGCAGTACAGCCCCCCAGCGAGCGCGCCGTCGATCCATGTTTCCACACTGTGCGCATGGCCTGCCTGGTGCAAGGCCGTGTAGGCTTTCACCATCTCGGGCACGATCCAGGTCCCGGACTGGCCGGGACGAGGGCTCGCCGCACAGGACGTGATGACGTCGGTGAACGCGGTGTCGAAGCGAATTTCGCTGCCAGGTGTGGCCATGAAACGGCGCAATGTTTTCCGGAACGAGCGATGCACGCGGAATGCTTCTGTCTGCAACACCATGCGGGGGTCGGGGCTCCACCACAGGATGGGCTGTCCGTGACTGAACCAGGGAAATATTCCACGCGAATAGGCTCGAAGCAGGGCCTCGACAGTGAGCGCGCCGCCTGCGGCAAGCAGGCCCGGTGCGGGACTGTCGATGCCCCATGCGCTGGAAACGGGGGGGAAAGGTTCGCCGGGGGCCAGCCAGCGCGGGCCGGGCTTCGCGTTTCTCATGGTGATCCGCGCCGTGGTTGAATAAAGCCGCAAGCAACTGACAACAAGTCCGGAACCCGATGGGGAGACCTGCAAAGACAAAACCCCCAAGCGCCTGAACGCTTGAGGGTTGAATCATTCTTGGCTCCCCGACCTGGGCTCGAACCAGGGACC
>JAEWVY010000356.1 GCA_023396625.1 Pseudomonadota bacterium
GCGCCCAGCGCGCAGCTCAAGGCGCCCGCCGAGGCGTTGGTCCAGGCAAACACATTCAGCGCTGCCGGCGAGGCCGTCGGACTCAGTGTCGGGGCCGTGCCATCCCAGTTGGCGGCCAGGCTGTTGCCCGTGCCCGAGGGGGTCGTGGGGGTTCCTGGAATGCTGGCGCCGACGGTCCATGCCGCCGTGTCGCCCGAGCCGGTGGCCGAGCCGACGCGCAGCAGAATCATCTTGGGCACGGTGACGCTCAGGTTGACACGTGCCGTGGCGGTCACGGTGCCACCGCCCGCAGCGTTGTAGCCGTAAGTACTTTCAGCCAGCGCCGGGGCCCCGGCCAGCAGCCAGGCCGCGCACAGGGCGACAGAGCGGATGTTGAAAGGCTGGTGGTTCATGGCGGACGGTCTGTCGCGGTGCACCTCGCGAACGGGCCCGCCCGCGAGGTGGGCCCGCTCACGAGGCAAGGTGTGTGCCGTGGCTTACAGCGTGGTGGCGGTGTAGGTCACCACTTCGGAGCCGGCCGACGCAGCGGCGGCGGCCAAGCCCGCCGCGCTGACGCCATAGGTCCAGCTGCCGGTCAATGCGGTGTTGCGGGTCAGGCCGGTTGTCGCACTACCAGCACCGCACTCAGTGGTGCCGCCCGGGTGGGCCAGGCCAGTGCTGGTGACGGTGATGTCGGCCGCCGTCAGGGCGCCTGTGCCGGAGAACGGTGTCACGGCGCAGGACAGTGTCGCGCCGCCGGCCGCGTTGTGCCATAGGTAGGCACTGACGGCACCCACTGTGTTGGTGGTGAAAGTCGGCGCCGCGCCCGTCCAGTCGGCAGCCTGGCTGTTGCCGGCCGTGGCGACCGGGCTTGGCGAGGTGGGGATGTTGGGCGGCGCATTGAACGTCAGCTCATCGACGGTCGTGCCGGCCGTGCCCACCCGCAGGATGACGAGCTTGGGGATGTTGACGGTGATCTTCAGTTTGGCGGTGGCGCTGACGGCGTTGGCCGGCGTGGTGTCGTAGCCATAGGTGCTTTCGGCCATGGCCGCACCGCTGACCAGCCCCAGGCTGGCACCGAGGGCCGCCACCAGGACATTCATTTGCTTTTTCATATCGAGCTTCCTTTCGTTGAAGTTTCAAAACCTGGACATGGAGAGCGGCGACTGAACGGAAGGGGCCACAGACCATATAAGTGAGTTGACATGGATATTGGGCCACGGCCGCAAGAAATAGTCTGTTACATAGTTCACAGATTTCGCCATTTTTCGTGCCGGCGCGCGCTCAACAGGCGCCGCCGCCTCAGTCGCCAACGCGGACGACGGGGATGCGAATGCTGGTGACGCCACGCAGGGGAACGTCGACCCCCAGGTCGGCATCCGGGGTCGGCCCCCAGGGCAGGGGCACGCTTTCGGGCGTGAGCGAGAGCCGGTGGCGGCCCGTGGCGACCAGCGGGAATTCGAACCGGCCTTCGCGGTCGGTCGTGGCGCGGTAGCGTCCGTCCAGGACGACTTCGACGTTGGGGACGCCGTTTTCGCCCATCTGGGGTTGTCCGTCCCGGTTGGTGTCGAAAAACACCTGGCCGCTGATGCCGCCGCCACCGGCGGCGCCCGCGTTGCGCAGGCCCGCGGCCTGGTAGGGTGTGCCGCGGGCGCCTTCCCAGCGCAGGTAGAGCGAGACGGACTTGTCGTTGCTGCGGATGACCTGGGGCGTGCCCGGGGTGGAGGGGGCGGCATCCACCACGGCCTGGTTGAGGCTGACGTCCATGCCCAGCCGCCAACCACCCGGCAGGACGCGCTCGGTGGTGAGGGTGCCTGACAGGCCCCGGCTGGTGGCCAGATGGCTGGAGCGCGAGGTGTAGCGCAGGCTGCCACCCAGGCTCCACGACGCATCCACCCAATAACGCAGCAGCAGGCCCGCGGTCGGATAGGTCTGTGTCAGGCCCGAGCTGCGGTCGCGCGCATAGCCCAGCTGGGTCACGAATTCGGGGCGCAGGGTTTCGTATTTGCCGGTGATCCAGTCGTGTTCCCACTGCAGCTCTTCGCCGGTGGCGGGCAGGTCGTTGGCCACCAGGGTTTCATTGCGGTGCAGGAGCAGGCTCACGCGGCTGCGGCCCCAGTCGTAAAAACGTGTCTGGTAATAGGCGCTGGTGTTCAGGCTGCGGGTGCCCTGGCTGGGCGGGGCGGCATGGCCGCTTTCGGCGTGGCGGGTCTGTGTCAGGGTGAGATGGCCGCCGACCAGGGTGTCGCGGCTGACTTGGTATTGCAACTGGCCATTGAGACCGATCCGGGTCGACGAAAGCCGGCCGCTTTCCTGCCCGGGGTTGAGCTGCTCGACATCCAGGCCGGCGCCCCAGTTCAGGCGCGAGGCCGAGCGGTCGACGCGCCAGTAGGCCCCCCGGTTGTCCGAGGCGGGCGCGTAGTCGCCAAAGCGCAGGTGGGGGCTGGCCGTGTAGACACCCAGCTCGTGGCGGAAGCCGGCCAGGCGCAAGCCACCTTCGACAAAAATGCCATGGGCGGACCGGTTGACCGACCCCGAGGTGTGGTTGCCGATGAGGGTCAGCCGTGCCTTGCTGTCGCCATCTTTGTGCAGGTCGCGTCCGTAACCGATCGCCGCGGCCACGCTGGTCACGTCCTCCGTGGGGCCGGTACTCGTGCCCAGGAGCGTCGGGTTGACGCCGGTGGCGCGATTCAATTGCACGCCAGCGTACCGATTGTCCGGGAAGCGGCGGGTGTACCCCGCCCAGAGCAGGGTGCCCTGGCTGCGCTCGAAACCAGGGTAGGGGCCGCCCGCCAGGCTGCCGCGCTGGCCCCAGCCGAGCCGCAGGTCGGCGTCGCGGTCGAACACCCGCGTGCTGAGGCCGCGCACGGTGGCGTTGCCCAATGACACCCGGTAACTGCGGCTGAAGGCATCGGTGATTTCACTGGAGATGTCGCCGGCCGAGGTGTCGGCGAACGTGCTGGGCGTGATCGGGAAGCCGAGGTTGCGCAGCGTGAAGCGTCCGCTCGAGGCCCGGTTGGCATACCCCAGCAGGCCAACGCCCAGGTTGGGTTCGCCGTTCCGGCGACGCAGGTCGGCCTGCAGCACGAAATCACCGTAATTCAGCGTTTCATGCCGGTATTCGGTGCGCAAGCCCAGCTCGCGGGCGCTTTGGGCGGCGAAACCTTCGTTCCGGGTCTGTCCCATGCCCCAGCGGGTTTCCGCGACGTAGCCACGGAAGCCCAACTGGTCCGGGTCGGCCAGGCTCTCCTGCGCATCGGCCTGGGGTGGCAGGGCGCTGGGGTCCATCACCTTGTCCTCGTAGGCTTTGGGTTTGCCCTCGAGCAGTTTTTTGAGCCGTTCCTGCTCGGCCTGCAGCCGATCCAGGGGCTGCACTTGCACGGCGGTTCCGCCGGCGTCCGCCGTCTGGGCGCCGGCCGTCAGAGACAGCGGGCCGAGCAGGACCACGGCCAGGACCAGGGGCCTGGCCGCGCGCCACCGCCATGTCTGCGCCTTGAGGGCATGGGGGGGGAGCAGGCAGGGGGCGGGCATGGCAAGAGCGAGTGGGGATGACAACAACTGGTCAGGCGCCGCGGTGCGCACGGGCCAATGAAATCAGTGAATGCGCCACGAAGGAATAAAGCAAGAGAGAGCGGAATCCTGGAGGCACAGTCTACTGAAAAGATTCAAAGATCAACAATCGCAACAAAATGCTTCCGTATTTTTGACAACAATGTCCGGTTTTCCCGTGGTGCACACGCTACCATGGCCCATTTTCCATGGATGGATCGCCCGTTGCCGACCCTTGATTCCCCGGAAGAGCTGTCCCCTCGTGTGGCGCTGGAAGCCGCGCCGGACGGACCGTGCGTGCGGGTCCGGGGCCGCTGGACAGCCGCCTGCCTGACGGCCCCGGGAGCCTGGCGGGGGGTGCGTGACCGGCTCGGTGCGCTGGCGGCCGGCGACAAAGGGGGGAGCTGGGACCTGCGCGACGTGCAGCGCCTCGATCATCTCGGGGCCCAAGTGCTGTGGAATCACTGGGGCCGCCAGTGGCCGGCGAAGCTGGAGGTCTTGCCCGACCAGCGGGCCGTGCTCGAGCGCGTGGCCCGTTTTGCCGTGGCGCCGCCGGGGCATCCGCGGTCGACGCTGGGGCAGCGGTTTCTTCGCCTGGGGGCGCTGTTGTTCGCGGTGGTCGACCATGCGCTGGGCCTGTTGCGTCTGGTGGGGCAACTGACCCTGGACCTGGGCCGCCTGGCGCGCGCGCCGCACCACGGTCCGTGGCGTGACCTCTCGGGTCATCTCTATCATTTTGGCGCCACCGCGCTGCCCATCACGGCGCTGGTGGGTTTCCTGATCGGCGTGGTGCTGGCCTACCTGACTTCGCAGCAGTTGCGGCAATTCGGGGCTGAAACGTTCATCGTCAACATCCTGGGCCTGTCGCTGATCCGCGAGCTCGGACCGGTGCTCGCGGCGGTGTTGATCGCCGGGCGGTCGGGTTCGGCCATCACCGCGCAGATCGGCGTGATGCGCGTGACGGAGGAGATCGACGCCATGCGTGTCATGGGCATTCCGCGGGGTTTTCGGCTGGTGATGCCGCGGGCCATCGCGCTGGCCCTGGCCATGCCGCTGCTGACGCTGTGGACCACGCTGGCCGCCCTGTTTGGCGGCATGCTCGCCGCCGATCTGGCGTTGGGCATCACGCCGGCGTATTTCATCAACAATCTGCCGCGGGCGGTGCAGGTCAGCAACCTGTGGCTGGCCATGGGCAAGTCCGCGGTGTTCGGCTTGTTGATTGCCCTGGTGGGCTGTCACTACGGGCTGCGCGTCAAGCCCAACACCGAAAGCCTGGGGCGGGGCACCACCGCGTCGGTGGTGACGTCGATCACCGTGGTGATCCTGGTCGATGCCCTGTTCGCGGTGCTGTTCAAGAACCTGGGGGTCTGAACCAATGGAGAAGGTGGCTGTCCCGCCCGTGCCTGTGCCGAGTCCCCCGGCCGTGGTGGATATCCGTGGCCTGTGGTCGGTGTTTCATGTCGCGGGCACGGACGTGGTGATCCACCGGGACCTGGATCTCGTCGTGCCGCGCGGCGAGATGCTGTCCATCGTCGGTGGCTCGGGCAGCGGCAAGACCGTGCTGCTGCGGCAGATCCTGGGCCTGCAGACACCGGCGCGCGGCAGCGTCAGCGTGCTGGGCAAACCGGCGGCCGTGCTCGGCGCCCGCGGGGCGGCGAGCCGGGTCGGCATGCTGTTCCAGCACGGGGCGCTGTACTCGGCCTTCACCGTGCTGGAGAACATTGCCTTCGCGCTGCGGGAGCTCAAGTGCCTGCCCGATGACCTGATCCGCGACGCCGCGCTGCTCAAGCTCCAGATGGTCGGGCTGGACGTGAAGCACGCGCACAAGATGCCGGCCGAGCTTTCCGGCGGGATGATCAAGCGCGTGGCCCTGGCGCGCGCGCTCATCATGGACCCGCCGCTGCTGCTGCTCGACGAGCCGACCGCCGGGCTCGATCCCGGCAGCTCGGACGCTTTTTGCGATCTGCTGCGCTCGCTGCACCGGGAGCTGGGTCTGACGGTGGTCATGGTCACGCACGATCTGGACACGCTGTTCGAGCTCAGCACCCGTGTCGCTGTGGTGGCCGACCAGAAAATCATTGCCTGCGGCCCGCCGCGGGACGTGATGGCTTGCCCTCACCCTTTCGTGCGCGAATTCTTCCTCGGGGAGCGCGGTCTGCGCGCCATGGCATTGCTGCGCGACCCGCCCTTGCAGGTGTAAAAAGGAACATTCATGGAAAACAAAGCCCATGCCCTGGCCGCCGGGGCCTTCGTGATGGCGGTGGCCGCGCTGCTGGTGGCGCTGGCCTGGTGGTTGACCCGCGAGGGTGGCGTGCGCCAGTCCTACGAGTTGAGCTCGCGCGACGCGGTCACCGGGCTGAATCTCCAGGCGGCGGTGCGCTTCAAGGGGGTGCCGGTGGGCAAGGTCACCGGCATCAGCTTCGATCCCAAGACCCCGGGCAATGTGCTGGTGCGCATCGCGGTCAACACCAGCGCTCCGGTGACACGCTCGACCTATGCCATGCTGGGCTATCAGGGCGTGACGGGCATCGCCCACGTCCAACTCGACGACAACGGCGCGTCCACCGAGCCGCTGGTGTCCACCGACGGAGATCTGCCCCGCATTCCACTGCGCCCCAGCCTGGTGGGCCGGATCACCGATCAGGGGTCGCAGGTGTTGGTGCAGGTGGAAGAGGCCAGCCGCCGGATCAACCGGCTGCTGGCGCCCGAGAACCAGCAGGCGCTGATGGGCGCCATCGCCAGCGCCGGCGAGGCGGCGCTGGGCTTTCGCCAGCTTTCGGCGGAGCTTCGCGCCCTGCTGGCGGTCCCGCCCGGGGGGACACGAACCAGCGTGCCGGAGCTCATGCAGGCCGCGCACGGCACCTTGCAGACCTTGCAGGCGGCATCGGGCGAGGCGAATCAGGCCGTCAGGCGTCTGAACGAAAAAGATGGACCGGTGGACAAGCTGGCCGAGGGCGCGGACGCGCTGGCGCAGGGTGCCGGCACCCTGAACGCCAGCACCTTGCCGCGCTTGCATCGGATGAGCGACGAGGCCACACGCGCTGCGCGCCGCGTGGGGCGTGTGGCCAGCAGTCTGGGCGGCAATCCCCAGGCGCTGCTGTATGGCGAAGGCGCCGTGGCGCCCGGGCCGGGTGAGACCGGCTTTGCCCCTCCTGTTCCCGCCCATTGAGGACACGCCCATGGCAAAGCATCAAGTTACTACATTTTCAATAGCGAACACTCTATATTTGACGCTGGGAATTGCACTTTTTTTCTCAATATTCTCCGGGCTGAGCGGCTGTGCGGCCCTGCCCGACAAGCCTGTGCGCCCCACTGTGTACGACTTCGGCCCGGGCGAATCCGCCAGTTCTCCCGGCGCGGGGGCTGCCGGCACGCTGGCGGCGCTGACACTGGCCGACATCGAAGCGCCGGCGGCGCTCGACGGTACGGCCATGCTGTACCGGCTGGCCTATGCCGACGTGCAGCAGCTTCGCCTCTATGCCCAGGCCCGCTGGAGCATGGCCCCGGCGCAGCTGGTGCGCCAGCGCCTGCGCGAACAGCTCGGTCGTCACCGGGTGGTGCTCAACACCGGCGAAACCGGGGCGGCGGTCACCCTGCGGCTGGAGCTGGAGGAGTTCAGCCAGGTATTCGAGACGCCCGCGCGTTCCAGCGGCCTGGTGCGCTTGCGGGCGACGCTGATCGATGAAGCGGACGGGCGTGGCCGGCCCCGCGCGCAACGCAGCTTTGCTGTCGAGCGGTCGGCGTCCAGTGCCGATGCGCCCGGCGGGGTGCGCGCCCTCACGGCGGCCACCGACGCGGCCATCGCCGAAATTGCCAACTGGCTGGCGCAGCAGATGCCCGGGGCCGCGCGCTGAGGGCCGGCCGCGGACAGCCCCATGCGCTGCATGGGCGTGGCAATCCGGCCAGAATCGGGTGGGCACCTCGACCGGTGCTTTGTTCCCGTCAATGCAAGGAAATACATGGCTGATCTCTCCGCTTTTCCCATCACCCGCAAGTGGCCCGCCCGGCACCCCGACCGCCTGCAGCTGTATTCGCTGCCCACCCCCAACGGGGTGAAGGTGTCGATCATGCTGGAAGAGACGGGTTTGCCGTATGAGCCGCATCTGGTCAGCTTCGAGACCCAGGACCAGATGTCGCCGGAATTCCTCTCGCTCAACCCCAACAACAAGATCCCGGCCATTCTTGATCCCATGGGCCCTGGCGGTCGTCCGTTGGCGCTGTTCGAGTCGGGGGCGATCCTGATCTACCTGGCCGAGAAGACGGGCCGCCTGCTGCCGCAGGATCCGGCGGCGCGCTATGAGACGATCCAGTGGCTGATGTTCCAGATGGGCGGCATCGGCCCGATGTTCGGGCAGCTGGGATTTTTCAACAAATTTGCCGGCAAGGACTACGAGGACAAGCGCCCGCGTGACCGTTACATCGCGGAAAGCCGGCGCTTGCTGGGCGTGCTGAACCAGCGGCTTGGCGGCCGGGCCTGGATCATGGGCGACACCTACACCATCGCCGACATCGCCACGTTTCCCTGGGTGCGCAACCTGATTGGCTTCTATGAAGCGGGCGATCTGGTGGGGATCCAGGACTTTCCCGACGTGACGCGGGTCCTGGCCTCGTTCGTGGCACGGCCGGCGGTGGAGAAGGGGCTGACGGAGCCGCGCAGGGGTTGAG
>JAEWVY010000390.1 GCA_023396625.1 Pseudomonadota bacterium
CAGTCGTACTTGCGGTTGCAGTAGTTGCACTGGATGTTGCAGGCCGGCGCCACCGCGACGTGCATGCGCGCGTAGTGGTGGTGGGCCTCTTCGGAATAGCATGGATGGTTCTTGACCTTCTCCCAGATCTCGGCCGGCATGTCGTCGGGGCCGCCCGACGAACCACAACTGGCCTTGCCCTCGCCACCGGAGGTGCCGCAGCCGCCTCCCGCTTCGGGCACATCGAGCTTGGAACCCAGCGGCTTGATCGAGCCGATGGACAGGTACGTCTTGGCAGGCATGGAACCCGCAGCGGTGCTTGTCGACATGAAGACCCTTCCTGCAGCCGACATGGGGCCGCTCGGAAAGGCTTCAGCGAAATCCGTGCCACGGAAAAAACCGTTTCAGATCAACGATCTGGATGTTTTGTCGTGTGTAGGAAAGGGGACAGGGGGGGTATCGGGGCAGCGGGTTACGTCGGGGTTACGACAAGGTGGGAACGTCACAACCTCCACATTTAGAGCACCGTCAGGAAGTCGAGCCAAGCCCACTGCGCACAAGCAGATCAAGCACCTTCCCGCCTGGGACAAGACTGATTGAGGCATGTCGATGCGCGAGGGGCAACAGGCACAAGCGCATTGTCGTACAGGTCCATTTCGAAGTGGCGAACTAGGTCGCATGCTCGTGCGATGAGCACCCATAGCGAGCGAAGATCCACCTTCGTCAAAGCAAACGCCCTACCGCCACCACCATACGATTAGTCTGGGAACGGGTACCGGTGGACAAGCCAATTTCTGCGCTTTCCCATGAGTGCTCTGCCTTGAACGCTGTTCCAGCCGTTGAAAAAAGCACCGCGTATTTGCCATATCGTTCATGGGTACAGCTCCGGCCTGCTTGGTCCGTCGCCCAGCACCTCGCCTTTGCGCTGCGCACTCACCTGGACCAGGATGTTCTGGCGCACGCCGTCGGGCAACGCGATTGTCAGCGGGCGCATTCCTGCGCGCGTCGGGTACGGCCCAGGGCCTTGCGCAAGCACTTGAGGCGATCACCCAACTATCGGGCAATGACCAGTTGCCGCACAATCGAAACACCGCAGATCCTGCGGCGACTAAGCGCCTTTATTCACCGCATGCGCTGCGGCGAATGGGTGGGCTCATCACCACCGCAACGGTCTCGGTGTCAGAACTTCCGCACCTCGATCCCATGCTTCTGCAGCGCGTAGCCCATCTGCCGCGGTGTGATCTTGAGCAGGCGGGCGGCTTTGGCCTGGACCCAGCCGCAGCGTTCCATGGCCCAGATCAGGCGTTCGCGTTCGCCGTCGGGTTTGTCGTCGGCGTGTGGCGCGCTGGCGCCGTTGCCGGTCAAGGGGGCCTGGGGCGCGCTGAAGTCGCTGTCCAGGGCGCCCAACTCAGCCGGGCGGCTGTCGCCGGGGTCGAAACCGTTCGGCGCGCTGCCCGCGCCGTTGAACGCCGGCTGGCGTGGGGGCGGGTTGCCGGGGATTTCGGTGATGGGGATTTCCACCAGACGGCTGGGGCGTACGGCATCTTCGCGTTCGATGTGATGGAGCACCTGCGTGAGACACCGGTTCTCGCGGCAGGGAAAGGCTAGGTCGGTGATGAGCTCGTTGGCCGCCATGGTGGCAGTGCGTTCGACGCAGTTTTCCAGCTCGCGCACATTGCCGGGCCAGTAGCAGCTGATCAGCACACGCATGGCTTCGGGGCTGAATTTGACGGCCTTGGCGTTTTCGCGGTTGAAGCGTCCCAAAAAATGCTGCGCCATCGCGGGAATGTCTTCACGGCGCTCGCGCAGCGGCGGCAGCTGGATGCTGACGACGTTGATGCGGTAATACAAGTCGGCGCGGAATTCGCCGGCCTGCACCATGCGTTCGAGGTTTCGGTTGGTGGCCAGGATCAGGCGCACGTCCACCTTGACCGGCGCGCCACCGCCCACGCGCTCAAAGCTGCGCTCCTGCAGCACACGCAACAGCTTGGCCTGGAAAGCGGCGGAGATGTCGCCGATCTCATCGAGAAAGAGCGTGCCGCCGTGGGCCATTTCGAAGCGGCCCTTGCGCTGGCCCTGGGCGCCGGTAAAGGCGCCCTTCTCGTGGCCGAAGAGCTCGCTCTCCAGCAGACTTTCGGTCAGCGCAGCGCAATTGACGCCCACGAAGGGTTCCTTGGCGCGCGGCGACAGGCTGTGGATAGCGCGGGCCATGACTTCCTTGCCGGTGCCGCTTTCGCCGCGCAGCAGCACGGTGGTGCGCGAGGGCGCGACCTGGTGGATCTGCTCGAAGACCCTGAGCATGGGTTGCGAGACGCCCACCACTTGTTCGACCCCGGCGCGCTGACCACCCAGGGCCTTGTGCATGCGGCGGGTTTCGTCCTGTAGGGTTTCGTGGGCGGCGGTGACGCTGCGGTGCAGCAGCAGCGACTGGCCCATGAGCGTGGCGACCATGCGCAGCAGGCGCAGGTCGTCGGCGAACACGCGGCGCTCGTCGGCATTCAGGCAATCGATCACCAGCACACCCAGGGTGCGGTGGTCGGCACGAATCGGCGTGGCGAGCATGGCCACCGGGATGCCCGGACTCTGGTCAGCGCCACCGGTGCGGTTGAGGAACAGGGGTTCAGCCCGCACGTCGGGCACGCTGGCGGGCACACCGCTGGCGAACACGCGGCCGACGATGCCTTCACCACTCTGGAAATGCATGCGCTCCTGTTCGGCCTGCGTGAGGCCGATGGCGCACAGGCCATTCAGCTGGTTGTCACTGTCGGCGACCACCACAAAAGCGCGGCGCCAGTCGAAGGCGTGAATCAGGTAGTTAAGCGTTTCGCGGAAGGTCTTGTGGACGTCCAGCGACGTGGCCAGCGTCTTGCTGACTTCGTAAACCGCGTCCAGCTCGCGCCGGACCAAAACAGATGATGTGTTCACGATGGGACTCCCATCCTTTTGTGGCCGTCAATGGGTGCACCAGCAACGGGATTCCGCCGCGAGGCGACGACCTTGCGCCTGCTTCACTGCAAAAAACATGCCGATGGCCGGCTTCGCAGGCTTTGCAACAAACCCGACACGTCTCGTCGCGACGAACGGCGGTCATCCGCCACAAAGGCCACAAAGAACCCCAAAAAAGCGCATGGCACAGACGTTGCAGGAGGGCCGCCAACCCCATTTGCCAGGAGCCTGACATGCCGGACGACGCCTGCCCCCAAGCACCTGCCCGCAGCGCCTTGCCCATCTACCTCGACTATGCGGCCACCACACCGGTAGACCGCCGCGTGGCCAGCAAGATGTGGCCGTACCTCACGGAGCAATACGGCAACCCGGCCAGCCGCTCGCACGCCTACGGCTGGGTGGCCGAAGAAGCGGTGGAGCTGGCGCGTGAGCAGGTCTGCTCGCTGATCAACGCCGACCCTCGCGAAATCGTCTGGACCAGCGGCGCAACCGAGTCGAACAACCTGGCCATCAAGGGCGCGGCCCACTTCCACAAAACCAAGGGCAAGCACCTGGTCACGGTCGCGACCGAGCACAAGGCCGTGCTCGACAGCATACGTGAGCTCGAACGCGAGGGCTTCGAAGTGACGGTGCTGCCGGTGCTGCGCAGCGGCCTGCTCGATCTGGACCAGTTCAGGGCATCACTGCGCCCTGATACGGTGCTGGCCTCGGTCATGTTCGTGAACAACGAAACCGGGGTGATCCAGGACATCGCGGTCATCGGCGCGATTTGCCGCGAGAAGGGCGTGCTGCTGCACGTGGACGCGGCGCAGGCGGCTGGCAAGGTGGCAATCGATCTGGACACGCTGCCGGTCGATCTGATGTCGCTGTCGGCGCACAAGATCTATGGGCCCAAGGGCATCGGTGCGCTGTATGTACGGCGCAAACCTCGCGTGCGCATCGAGGGGCAGATGCACGGTGGCGGTCATGAGCGCGGCATGCGTTCGGGCACGCTGGCCACGCACCAGATCGTGGGCATGGGCGAGGCCTTCTGGCTGGCGCGTGAGCAGATGGCCAACGACAACGCACGCATCACCGCGCTGCGCGAACGACTGTGGACCGGCATCTCTACGTTGGAATGCGTCGAACTGAATGGCGATCCGGTGCACCGCGCCTGCGGCTATCTCAACGTCAGCTTCAACTACGTCGAGGGCGAATCGCTGCTGATGGGCATCAAGGGTGTGGCGGTGTCGTCGGGCTCGGCCTGCACCTCGGCCAGTCTGGAGCCCAGCTACGTGTTGCGCGCCATGGGCCGCAGCGATGAGCTGGCCCACAGCTCGGTGCGCTTCTCCATCGGCCGCTTCACGACGGCCGAAGAGATCGACTCGACCATCGCGCAAGTCACCGAGGTGGTGACACGGCTGCGCGGCATGAGCCCGCTGTGGGACATGGTGCAAGCCGGCATCGACCTGTCCACGATTCAGTGGGCAGAACACTGATGAACACCCTCTGCGCCGCTTCGCGTCTTCCCCCTCAAGGGGGACCGCGCCTACGGCCCGGCAAAGCCGGTTCCGTGGCACGCGCTGGAACAAGCCTTTCTCTCAAACATTTCTTCGCCTTCTGGAGTTAGTCATGGCCTACAGCGACAAGGTGGTTGACCACTACGAGAACCCCCGCAACGTCGGCGCGCTCGACGCCAGTGACGACAACGTCGGCACCGGCATGGTGGGCGCGCCCGCCTGCGGTGACGTGATGACGCTGCAGATCCGCGTGAACGCGCTGGGCGTGATCGAGGACGCGAAGTTCAAGACCTACGGCTGCGGCTCGGCCATCGCGTCAAGCTCGCTGGTCACCGAGTGGGTGCGTGGCCGCACGCTGGACGAGGCGCTGGCCATCAAGAACTCCGCCATTGCCGAGGAACTGGCGCTGCCGCCCGTGAAGATCCACTGCTCCATCCTGGCCGAGGATGCCATCAAAGCGGCCGTGGCCGACTACCGCTCGCGACACGGCTCGACCGCTACCGAATCCACGGTGGTGGAAAAGGACGCCTGCGAACCCCGCGGTCATTGACGCCGCTCACCCTCTGAGGAGAAATGCCATGTCCGCTGTGTCCGAAGTTGTCGCCACCCCGTCGCCCCCCGTCCCCGCCCTGCTCGAGTTCACGCAGCAGGCCGCCGCCAAGGTGGCCGAGCTGATCGAGGAAGAAGGCAACCCCGAACTGAAGCTGCGCCTGTACGTCACGGGCGGCGGCTGCTCGGGCTTTTCCTACGGCTTCGTGTTCGACGACCAGGTGGCCGAGGACGACACCATCGTCTCGACCGAAGGGGTCTCGCTGGTCGTGGATGCGATGAGCTACCAGTACCTGGTAGGTGCGAGGGTGGATTTCGAGGACGGCCTGGAAGGCTCGAGGTTCGTGATCCACAACCCCAACGCGCAGACCACCTGCGGCTGCGGTTCTTCCTTCTCGGTCTGAAGGAGGTTGCCATGAGCGTGTCACTCACCCCCGCCGCCGCACGGCACGTGGAGCGGTCGCTGGTCAAGCGCGGCTCGGGCCTGGGCCTGCGGCTGGCGGTCAAGACCAGCGGCTGTTCGGGCTACGCCTACGCGCTGGAGTTCGTGGACGAAATGAACCCAGACGACCAGTGTTTCGAGAACTTCGGCGTCAAGGTCATCGTGGACCCGCGCAGCCTGGCCATGCTGAACGGCACGCAGCTGGACTTTGTGCGCGAAGGCCTGAACGAAGGCTTCAAGTTCAACAACCCGAACGCCAAAAATAACTGCGGCTGCGGCGAAAGCTTCGCCGTCTGAACACACCATGGCCCTGCTCCAGATATCCGAACCCGGCCGCTCCGCCGCCCCGCATCAGCACCGGCTGGCGGCGGGCATCGATCTGGGCACGACCAATTCGCTGATCGCCACAGTGCAGAGCGCGCAGCCCCGGGCCCTGCCCGACGCGGCCGGTGCGCTGCTGCTGCCCTCGGTGGTGCGCTACTTCGCCAAAGGCGAACCGGTGGTCGGCCATGCGGCACAAGCCCAGCAGGCCGAAGATCCGCAGAACACGATCGTCTCGGTCAAGCGTTTCATGGGCCGCACGCTAGGCGATCTCCGCGAAGCCAAGGGCCTGCCCTACCGGTTTGTGGACGGCGCGGGCATGGTGGGCATCGAAACTGCGGCGGGCGAACGCTCGCCGGTGCAGGTGTCGGCCGACATCCTGAGCGCCCTGCGGGTGCGCGCCGAGGACGCCATGGGTGGGTCGTTGGCGGGGGTGGTGATCACCGTGCCGGCCTACTTCGACGACGCGCAACGCCAGGCCACCAAGGACGCAGCCAAGCTGGCGGGCCTGACGGTGCTGCGCCTGCTCAATGAACCGACCGCCGCAGCGATTGCTTACGGTCTGGACAAGGCGGCCGAGGGCACCTTCGTGGTGTACGACCTGGGCGGCGGCACGTTTGACGTGTCGGCGCTCAGGCTCTCGCGCGGCGTGTTCGAGGTGCTGGCCACCGGTGGCGACTCAGCCCTGGGCGGCGACGACTTCGACCGTGTGATCGCCCAGTGGTTTTGTGAGCAGCACGGCATCGCCGGTGTGGAGGCCATGGCACCCGGCGCGCAGCGCGCCCTGCTGACGGCGGCACGGGCAGCCAAGGAGGCGCTCTCGGACCACGATTCAACCCCGTTACGGCTGGCGCTGGAGGACGGCCGCACGCTACAGGCCATCCTCAGCCGCGAGCAGTTCGCCCACAGCTCGAAAGCGCTGGTGGAGCGGACCCTGCGCGCCACCAAACGCGCCCTGCGCGACGCACGCCTGTCCACCGCCGAGATCGACGGCGTGGTGCTGGTGGGCGGATCAACCCGCATGCCGGTGGCGCGCGACGCGGTGCGTGCATACTTCGGCGTCGAGCCGCTGGCCGACATCGACCCCGACCAAGTGGTCGCCCTGGGCGCGGCCATGCAGGCCGACGTGCTGGCCGGCAACGCGGGCGGCGACGGCTGGCTGCTGCTGGACGTGTGTCCGCTGTCGCTGGGGATCGAGACCATGGGCGGCCTGGTCGAGAAGATCATCCCACGCAACTCCACGCTGCCGACGGCGCGCGCTCAGGACTTCACCACCTTCAAGGACGGGCAGACCGCGATGAGCCTGCACGTGGTGCAGGGCGAGCGCGAGTCGGTAAACGACTGTCGTTCGCTCGCACGCTTTGTGCTGCGTGGCATTCCGCCGGCGGTGGCGGGGGCTGCGCGTATCCGCGTGAGCTTCCAGATCGACGCCGACGGCCTGCTGTCAGTGACGGCGCGCGAACAGACTACCGGCGTTGAGGCCCATGTGGAGGTCAAACCCACCTACGGCCTGGCCGACGAACAGATCACCTCGATGCTGCAGGACGCGGTGGGATCGACCGCGCAGGACATGCAGCTGCGTTCGCTGCGCGAGGCGCAGATCGACGCGCGCCGCCTGCTGGACGCGACCGGCGCCGCGCTTGTGCAGGACGGCCATTTGTTGAACGCCGAAGAGACGGCCGCAATACGCGACGTAATGTTCCGGCTGGCCGAGGTGCTGGAAACCGAAGAGGACGTACAGGGCCTGCGCGTCGCGAGCGCGGAGCTGTCGTCGGCCACCGGCGAGTTCGCGGCGAGACGCATGAACGCCTCGATCCACCAGGCGTTGGCCGGCCGCACGGTGGAGAGCCTCTGATGCCGGTCGTTCGCGTGTTGCCGCACCCCGAACTGTGCCCCGAAGGCATGAGCTTCGAAGTCCCGCGCGGCGCGATGCTGTGCGAGAGCCTGCTCAAGGCCGGCGTGGCCATCGAACACGCCTGCGACATGGTGGCCGCCTGCGCCACCTGCCATGTGCATGTGCGCGAAGGCACGTCGTCGCTGGCCGAGCCGGACGATGAAGAAAGCGACGAACTGGACAACGCCTGGGGCCTGGACGCGCAGTCGCGCCTGGCCTGTTGCGTGAAGCTGAGCGAGACCAATCTGCTCATCGAGCTGCCCAAGCACACGCGCAACCACGCACGCGAAAAGTGACTCCCCGCGCCGCACCTGAGGCGCGCCCCTCCGAGGGGGCAACGTTGGTGGTCCGGCAAAACCGGCGGCGTTCTGGATCAAAACCCGTCGCGCCCTCACTGTGCGGAACAAAACATTCCTGACACGCCCACAGGAACCGGAGCGGCACAGGCGACAAAACCGGCTTCAAATCCCCCACAAAACACACGCAAAACAGGTGGCACGCCTTATGCACTGAGGTCCCTGAAAGGACACCCGCGACATGGCATTCCACCCGGTCATCAACGACACCACCCTGCGGGACGGCGAGCAGACTGCAGGCGTGGCCTTCACGGTGGCCGAGAAGTGCGCCATCGCCCAGGCCATGTCGGATGCGGGCGTACCGGAGATGGAGATCGGCATCCCGGCCATGGGCGCCGACGAGGTCGCCTCCATCAACGCGATCGCCGCGCTGGGCCTGCCGGCCCGCCTGATGGTGTGGGGCCGCATGACCGAAACCGACCTGGCGGCCGCCTTGCGCTGCGACGCACACATTCTGCATTTTTCGATGCCGGTGTCCGACATCCACCTGCGCCACAAGCTGCGTCTGTCCCGCGAGCAGGCGCTATCGCAGGTCACGAGCGTCATCACCCGCGCCGCCGCCAGTGGGCTCCAGATCTCGTTCGGCATGGAAGACGCCTCGCGCGCCGACCACGGCTTCATGGCACAGATTGCACGCCGCGCGGCTGAAAGTGGCGCCACCCGCGTTCGATTTGCCGACACCCTGGGTGTGCTCGACCCCTTCTCGACCTTTGAGGCCATCGCGAGGCTGCGCCAGGACCTGCCAGGCATGCAGATCGAAATCCACGCCCACAACGATCTGGGCCTGGCGACCGCCAACACCCTGGCCGCGCTGCGCGCCGGGGCCACCCATGGGAACACCACCGTCAACGGCCTGGGAGAACGCGCGGGCAACGCAGCCCTGGAAGAGGTCGTGATGGGTGTGCGCCACCTTCATGGCGGCGACACCGGCGTGGCCACGCAGTCCCTGGT
>JAEWVY010000405.1 GCA_023396625.1 Pseudomonadota bacterium
GGTCCCGGGGGTGGCGCCCCCCCCTGGGGGCGCTCGACGCCGGCTGCCGGGTGGCCGGGGCCACGGTGCATGAGGTCACCGCCGACCTGGACCATGGCCCGATCCTGGCCCAGGCCGTGGTGCCCGTGCTGCCCGACGATACCGCCGACACGCTGGCGGCGCGTGTGCTGACGCAGGAACACCGGCTCTATCCGGAGGCCGTGGTGGCGTGGTGGATCAAAAACTATAAAAAAGATAGCTGAATCTTATTGTTTGGTAATGGGAATGGCCGTTTTTTCCTGAAATCTTTGTGATACCGGCCAGGTGGGCGCATGGGCCCTCTGGCATGCGCCCGGCCCCTGGCGGGCGCAATGGGACAATACGTGCATGCACCCAAAATCCCTGTTGGACGCCTGTGCCGAGATGGTCGGGCGTGCCCTTGCGTTCGACCATCCCGCAGACGCCGTGGTCTCGCGCTATTTTCGTGAACACCGCGCGCTTGGACCTCGCGAGCGGGCCACGCTGGCCGAAACCGTCTACAACGTCCTGCGCAAAAAACTGCTGTACGAACACATGGCACGCTCGGGCAGCGGTCCTCGGGAACGCCGCCTGGCGATTCTCGGTTTCCACGGGCCCCGCGATTTTCTGAAGGGCGCTTTGAGCGAGCCGGAGAAGGCGTGGCTCGACGCCTGCGATGCCATCCGCCCCGAGGATCTCATGGAGCGGCATCGCCACAATTTGCCCGAGTGGCTGGTGGCGCCGCTCAAGGACGCGCTGGGCGAGGCGTTCTGGCCGCTGGTGGACAGCCTGAACCGGCCCGCGCCGCTGGACCTGCGGGTGAACACCCTCACCGACAAGCGCCCTGACGTGCTCAAGGAACTGGCCCTCGCGGGCATCCGGGCCGAACCCACGCCGTATTCACCCTGGGGCATGCGTGTGGACGGCAAGCCGGCGCTGGCGAAGCTCGATGCGTTCGCGCGCGGCGCCATCGAAGTGCAGGACGAAGGTTCGCAACTGCTGGCCCTGCTGCTCGACGCGCACCGGGGCGAGATGGTGGTCGATTTCTGCGCCGGGGCCGGAGGCAAGACGCTGGCCATCGGCGCGGCCATGCGCAACACCGGGCGCCTGTACGCCTTTGACGTGTCCGCGCACCGGCTCGATGCGCTCAAGCCGCGCTTGGCGCGGAGTCGGCTCTCCAACGTGCATCCGGCCGCGATCGCCCACGAGCGCGACGATCGCGTCAAGCGTCTGGCGGGCAAGATCGACCGTGTGCTGGTCGATGCCCCGTGTTCCGGTCTGGGCACGCTGCGGCGAAATCCGGACCTCAAATGGCGCCAGTCGCCGGAATCCATCGCCGAACTGGCGGTCAAGCAGGCGGCCATCCTGCACAGTGCCTCGCGCCTGCTCAAGCCGGGGGGGCGGCTGGTCTATGCCACCTGCAGCCTGCTGCGCGAGGAGAACGAGACCGTGGCGCAGGCGTTTTCCGAAGCGCATCCGGATTTCCACCCCCTGCAGGTGCAGGACATTCTGACCCATCTGAAAGTGCCACAGGCGGCGCAGTTGTGCGACGGCCCGTCGGGTGGAGGCGAGTTTCTGCGCCTGTGGCCGCACCAGCATGGCACGGACGGCTTTTTTGCCGCGGTCTGGCAGAAGTCCTGAACGGTCGGCGCATGTGGAATTGCGCACCGGTCGCTGCCGGGCGAGGGGACTGGAAACTAAAATGACTCGGTGACACGGTGGTGTCGTTTTTACTTTTTGAAAGATATCCAGAGATGTTTCTTCCCGACGGGCCCATCCTGAATGCGGCGGTGGACTGGCTGGCCCATGGCCTGTGGCGCCTGACCTGGTGGCAGACCGCCTTGTTCACGCTGGCGATGACCCATGTGACCATCGTTGGTGTCACGGTTTTCCTGCACCGGCACCAGGCGCACCGCGCGCTGGATCTGCATCCAATCGCCTCGCATTTCTTCCGTTTCTGGCTGTGGCTGACGACTGGACAGGTCACGAAGGAGTGGGCGGCGGTGCATCGCAAGCACCACGCCAAGTGCGAGCAGGCGGAAGATCCGCACAGCCCGCAGGTGCATGGCATCCGGAAGGTGCTTCTCGAAGGGGCCGAACTCTACCGCGCCGAATCGAAGAACAAGGACACCCTGGCGCGTTACGGGCACGGCACGCCGGACGACTGGATCGAACGCCATGTCTACACGCGCTACTCGTGGCAAGGCGTGGGCCTGATGATGGTGATCGATCTGGCGCTGTTCGGCGCCGCCGGCCTGACGGTGTGGGCGGTGCAGATGGCCTGGATTCCTGTGACGGCGGCCGGCATCATCAATGGCGCGGCGCATTACTGGGGCTACCGGAACTTCGAGGCGCCGGATGCGAGCACGAACATCTCCCCCTGGGGCCTTCTTATCGGGGGCGAGGAACTGCACAACAACCACCACACCTACCCGACGTCGGCGAAACTGTCGGTCAAGCCCTATGAGTTCGACGTGGGCTGGCTGTACATCCGCCTGATGCAGCGTGTCGGTCTGGCCTCGGTCAAGAAGCGACCACCGAGGCTGGCCTATGGTGAGATCCGTCCGGTCGCCGATGAAAATACCCTGGAGGCGCTGATCGCCAACCGTTACGAGGTCATGGCGGCCTATGCGCGCCGTGTGCGAATGGTGTTCAAGCAGGAAGCGCCGACGCTTAGAAGCCGGGTGAGGGACGCGGGCGTGGTGGCGGTGGCGGCGCGCTGGCTGCATCGTGACGCCGACAAGGTGCCCACCGGCGCGCTGGGCCAGATCGAGCAGGCGCGGGCGGCCAATCCGGTGCTCGACATGATGCTGACCATGCGGGAAGAGCTGCGCCAGCTCTGGTTGAACACCCATCGCTCGCGCGAGCAACTGGCCTGCGACCTGCAGGCCTGGTGCCGCCGGGCCGAGGACAGTGGAATCGCCGCGCTGCGCGAGTTCTCGATGCAGTTGCGCGCCGCGCGCCTGCGCAGCGCGTGATTCGGTGGCCAAGGGCCATGTGACCGGCGACCAGGAAAGGCCCGGATGCAAAAAACCCCGCCGCGGCGGGGTTTTTTGTGGGAGGTCTGACGGTGGCAGTCCGCCAGGCCAAAGCCGAGCGTTACTTCAGCTTCATTTCCTTGTATTCCACGTGCTTGCGAGCCTTGGGATCGAATTTCATGATCGCCATTTTCTCGGGCATGGTCTTCTTGTTCTTGCTGGTGGTGTAGAAGTGACCGGTGCCCGCCGTGGATTGCAGCTTGATTTTTTCGCGTCCGCCTTTGGTAGCCATGATGTTTCCTTTTCAGTCGGGACGGCGCCAGGGCCGTGACCCGGAATTATGTTCAGGCCTGGCCGCGGGCTCGCAGGTCGGCGAGCACGGAGTCGATGCCGTTCTTGTCGATCAGCCGCAGTGCGGCGCTGGACACGCGCAGGCGCACCCAGCGGTTCTCGCTCTCGACCCAGAAACGGCGGTATTGCAGGTTCGGCAGGAACCGGCGCTTGGTTTTGTTGTTGGCATGGGAAACATTGTTCCCGACCATGGGCTTCTTGCCCGTGACGTCGCAGACGCGTGCCATGAGGACACTCCGATCAAAACGGCCGGCGCCTGGATACGGATCCGATAGGAACGAAACCGTTGGCGTCCAGCCTCACCTCGCCAGTAGGGTGGCGGTAACCCATTCAGCGCTGGGAAATCCAGCAAAGCCATAAATTATAACCGGATCGCAGGATCCTGGGGCGGCGCGTGGTGCTGGCTGCCCAGTGCGCCTACGCTTCCTGCTCCAGGAACCGCTGCGCGTCGAGCGCGGCCATGCAGCCCGTGCCGGCGCTGGTGATGGCCTGCCGGTAGATGTAGTCCTGCACATCGCCCGCGGCGAATACGCCGGGCACACTGGTCATCGTGGCGAAGCCATGGCCGCCGCCGGCGCCCCGCGTGACGATATAGCCGCCGTCCATATCCAGCTGCCCCTGGAAAATGGCGGTGTTGGGCGCGTGTCCGATGGCGATGAAGCAGCCCTTGAGCGGAATGTCCTCGGTGCGGCCATGTTCGGTACTGCGCAGGCGCACGCCGGTGACGCCCGTGGTATCGCCCAGCACTTCATCGAGGGTGGAGAAGGTTTTGAGTTCGATTTTTCCGGAGGCGACCTTTTCCATCAGCTTGTCCACCATGATGGGTTCGGCACGGAACTTGTCCCGTCGGTGGATCAGGTAGACCTTGCTGGCAATATTCGAAAGGTACAGGGCTTCCTCGACGGCCGTGTTGCCGCCCCCGACGACGGCGCAGACCTCGTCGCGGTAAAAAAAGCCGTCGCAGGTCGCGCAGCCGGAAACACCCCGGCCCATGAAGGCCTGCTCGGACGGCAGGCCGAGGTATTTGGCCGAGGCGCCGGTGGCGACGATCAGCGCGTCGCAGGTGTAGGTGCCGCTG
>JAEWVY010000279.1 GCA_023396625.1 Pseudomonadota bacterium
TGGACCTGGGCGGCATCGACGGCCTGTTGCACATCACCGACATGGCCTGGCGTCGCGTGCGCCACCCCAGCGAAGTGGTGCAGGCCGGCCAGGAAATCACCGCCAAGATCCTCAAGTTCGACACCGAGAAGAACCGCGTGTCGCTGGGCCTCAAGCAACTGGGTGACGATCCCTGGATGGGCGTGAGCCGCCGCTATCCGCAAGGCACGCGCATGTTCGGCAAGGTCACCAACATCGCCGACTACGGCGCGTTCGTGGAACTGGAACCCGGCATCGAGGGCCTGGTGCACGTCTCCGAAATGGACTGGACCAACAAGAACATCGCCCCGAGCAAGCTCGTGTCCCTAGGTGACGAAGTCGAAGTCATGGTCCTGGAGATCGACGAGGACAAGCGCCGCATCAGCCTGGGCATGAAGCAGTGCAAGGCCAACCCGTGGCAGGAATTCGCGCAGAACACCAAGCGCGGCGACCGCGTCAAGGGCCCGATCAAGTCCATCACCGACTTCGGCGTGTTCGTGGGCCTGGCAGCCGGCATCGACGGCTTGGTGCACCTGTCCGACCTGTCCTGGAACGAGCCCGGCGAAGCTGCGGTGCGCAATTACAAGAAGGGCCAGGAAGTCGACGCGATCGTGCTGGCCGTGGACGTGGACCGCGAGCGCATCTCCCTGGGCATCAAGCAGCTCGACTCCGATCCCTTCACCACCTTCGTCACCGTCAACGACAAGGGCCAGACCGTCACCGGCAAGGTCAAGACCGTGGACGCACGCGGTGCCGAGATCGATCTGGGCGACGACATCGTGGGCTATCTGCGTGCCTCCGAAATCTCCCGCGACCGCGTGGAAGACGCACGCAACGTGCTCAAGGAAGGTGACGAAGTCACGGCCGTGGTGGTGAACGTGGATCGCAAGACCCGCAACATCCAGTTGTCGATCAAGGCCAAGGACATGGCTGACCAACAGGAGGCCATGCAGTCGCTGAGCCAGCAGTCCGCGCGCGAGAATGCTGGCACCACCAGCCTGGGTGCCCTGTTGCGCGCAAAACTCGACAACAGCAACAACTGAGTCGAAAGTTAGGGACAGGGTCGGCCCAAGGCCTGCTTCGGCGGCCGCGCCGGCGGGCCTTGTCCCTTTTTAAGTTGCTCTTCCTGCACCCTACGGCAAGATGACCCGCTCCGATCTCGTTGAAGAACTCGCGGCCCGATTCAGTCAGCTCACCCAGCGTGATGCCGAATATGCCGTCAAGACCATACTGGACGCCATGAGCGACGCACTGGTGCGCGGCCATCGCATCGAGATTCGCGGTTTCGGCAGCTTTTCCATCAGCCGGCGTCCACCGCGCATGGGGCGCAATCCCCGTTCCGGCGAAAGCGTAGCCATCCCGGAAAAACGCGTGGCGCACTTCAAGCCAGGCAAAGCTTTGCGCGAGGCCGTGGACCGGCGCACGGCCGAGCTGAACGCCGCGGCATCCGCCGCTTCCAAGTCGGGCAAGCCCTGACATTCGCCTTCGAAATCCCGCGGCACGCGGCTCTGCTGGGCTCGGTAAAATGGCTGCACACCGGGGCCCGTCATGAAACAACTCCTGTGGCTGTTCAGGTGGTTCCTCAAGGCAGCCCTCTTCTTCACCTTGTTTGCCTTCGCGCTGAACAATCAGCAAGAGGCCACTGTGCATTTTTTCTTTGGCGCGCAGTGGCGCAGTCCCATGGTATTGGTGGTCCTGACGGCATTCACCGCCGGCGTCGCCGTGGGTGTGATCGCCATGGTGCCTCGCTGGTGGAAACATCGCGTCGCGGCACAGGACAGCCCTCCCCTTTCGGCGGCGCAGCCAAGGCACCAGCCTCCCCCGGATTTTGCAGATGGACCTTGACCTGAGCTTGATCCTGCTCGGCCTGCCCTTGGTGTTCGCACTGGGTTGGCTGGCGTCCCGCTTTGACCTGCGCCAATTGCGCATGGAGAACCGGCGCGCGCCCAAAGCCTACTTCAGGGGGCTGAACTATCTGCTCAACGAGCAGCAAGACCGGGCCATCGACGCTTTCATCGAGGCCGTTCGCAACGACCCCGACACGTCGGAATTGCACTTCGCGCTCGGCAACCTGTTTCGTCGACGCGGTGAATACGAGCGCGCGGTACGGGTCCACGAACACCTGCTCTCCCGCGGTGACCTAGGCACCGCGGACCGTCAACGTGCCCAGCACGCCCTGGCACTGGATTTTCTCAAGGCCGGCCTGCTCGACCGTGCCGAAGAGGCCCTGCGCAAGCTCGAGAACACACCGTTTGAAAACCAGGCGCGACTGGCACGCCTGGCCATCTACGAGCGCTCCCGGGAATGGCCCGAGGCGACGGAAGTGGCACGTCAGCTCGAAGCGGCAGGCGAAGCCAGTTTCGCAGGTCGTCAGGCCCATTACCTGTGCGAACAGGCCGCCGAACACCTTGGCGCCCATGAGGCGGACGCTGCGGCGGCACTGCTTCGGCAGGCCATCCATATCGCGTCCGACTCGGCGCGGGCACGCCTTGAGCTGGCGCGCCTCGAACATGCCCGAGGCCAGCACGCCTCGGCCTGGCGGGCGCTGACGGAGTTGGCGATTCACGCCCCTCATGCGGTGCCCTTGGCGTCGGCCACCATGGTCCGCGCGTCCCTCGACGCGGGCCGCGCGAGCGAAGCGCTGCAACTGCTCGAGAGAACTTACAGTCAATCGCCGTCGATCGATGTGCTTGATGCCTGCGTCGCGCTGCGCGCCGCACTGGGGACTCCCCCGCGCAGCGCCCATGAAGGCTACCTCCAGCATCTGGAACGCGAACCGTCCCTGATCGCGGCGACTCGCTGGATCGCCCATGAGAAAGAGGCGCACGACTGGTGCCCCCCCCAGGTGC
>JAEWVY010000413.1 GCA_023396625.1 Pseudomonadota bacterium
CGGTGGACTTCTTCTCGACAACGGGGCCTGGGATCGTGTCGGGGACCTTCTGATCGACAGCGATTTTTACCGTTATGAACACCGGTTGATCTACGCGGCAGTTGGTGCCTTGATCAATGCATCCAAACCGGCAGATGTCATCACGGTATTTGGTCATTTGCAGAACCAGGGCAAGGCCGACGAGGCGGGGGGACTGGCCTATCTGAATGCGCTGGCGCAATACGTTCCCAGTGCGAGCAACATCCGCCGGTACGCAGAAATCGTCCGGGAGCGGTCCATTTTGCGCAAGCTGGTCAGTGCGAGCGATGAGATCGCCACCAATGCCTTCAACCCGCAAGGCAAGCCCGTTGACAGGATTCTCGACGAAGCCGAGCAGAAGATCTTCAATATCGGTGAAGAAGGCTCGCGCATGAAGCAGGGCTTCCAGTCGATGGATTCGCTGGTGGTGAAGTTGCTCGACCGTGTTCAGGAAATGGCCGACAATCCGAATGACATTACGGGGGTGCCTACCGGCTTCCACGATCTCGACCGGATGACATCCGGTTTGCAGGCGGGTGATATGGTGGTGCTTGCTGCCAGGCCTTCCATGGGGAAGACCGCTTTTGCAATCAACATTGCGGAGCACGTGGCGCTCAACGAGGGGCTGCCTGTGGCGGTTTTTTCGATGGAAATGGGCGCTTCGCAGCTGGCGGTCCGCATTGTCGGCTCCATCGGCCGTATCGATCAGGGCCATCTGCGGACTGGCAAGCTCACCGACGAGGAGTGGCCTCGTCTGACGGAGGCCATCGAGCGACTTCGCTCGGTGTCCTTGCATATCGATGAGACTCCAGGACTGACGACCAGTGAACTTCGTGCGAATGCGAGGCGGCTGGCCCGGCAGTGTGGAAAACTGGGTCTGATTGTGGTCGATTACCTGCAGCTCATGGGCGGATCCAGTACGGCGGGCGACAACAGGGCGACCGAGCTCGGTGAAATTTCACGCGGGCTGAAAATGTTGGCGAAGGAACTTCAGTGCCCGGTCATCGCGCTGTCCCAGCTCAATCGCAGTGTCGAGACACGTACAGACAAGCGTCCCATGATGAGCGATTTGCGTGAATCGGGGGCGATTGAACAGGATGCGGACATCATCATGTTCATCTACCGGGACGACTACTACAACAAGGATTCGCGCGAGCCAGGCGTCGCGGAAATCATCATTGGCAAACAGCGTAATGGCCCCACTGGCACCGTCAAGCTGGCCTTCCTCAAGCCGCTGACACGTTTTGAAAGCCTTGCGGTCGGCGTCAGCGACGACTTCTGAGGCGGGTGCCAGGCGGCGAGGCATCTCTCGGCTCAAGGGCCGGTGTTCTGGCCGGGCACCAATGGCCGGCGACATGTTGCAGTCAGATCTCAGGAAACCCTGGTGGGCGCCAGCGTTTCCCTTCGAGCGCGTGCGACGACGGTCGGCGCGGGGCGCGCCCGACAGAGGGCCCCCTCAGAGCACTTCGCTCGCAAAGTCAGCCAAGCGGGAGCGTTCACCGCGCGCCAAGGTTATGTGGCCGCTATGGGGCCAGCCCTTGAACTTGTCGACAGCGTAGGTGAGGCCTGACGACCCTTCCGTGAGATAGGGGGTGTCGATCTGGGCCAGGTTGCCCATGCAGATGATCTTTGTGCCCGGACCGGCCCGCGTGATCAGGGTTTTCATTTGCTTCGGTGTCAGGTTCTGGGCCTCGTCGATGATCACGTACTTGTTCATGAAGGTCCGGCCCCGCATGAAGCTCATGCTTTTGACCTTGATCCGGCTACGAATCAGCTCGTTCGTGGCGGCTCGCCCCCATTCGCCGGCATTGCCGCCGTCGCCCTTGGCCAGGAATTCAAGGTTGTCGTCGAGGGCCCCCATCCACGGACCCATTTTCTCTTCTTCAGTGCCGGGTAGGAAGCCGATGTCTTCGCCCACGCTGACCGTTGCCCGGGTCATGATGATTTCCGTGTAGCGTCGCTCGTCGAGCACCTGACTCAGACCCGTTGCCAGGGCCATGAGTGTCTTGCCGGTGCCGGCCGTGCCTGCCAAGGTAACGAAATCCACTTCGGGATCCAGCAGCAGGTTCATCGCGAAATTCTGCTCCCTGTTGCGTGCCGTGACACCCCAGACAGCGTTTTTGAGGTGGTTGTAGTCCTTGAGCGTCCGCAGCACCGCGGTTTTTCCGCGAATTTCCGTCACACGGGCGTACAGGCTGGGTTCCCCAGGGGCTTCGAAGTAGACAAACTGGTTGATTTGCAATGAAGGCACCACGGGACCGCTGATGCGGTAGTAAGTGTGCTGGCCCTGCTGCCAACTCTCCACCGTCTTCCCGTGGCGGCTCCAGAAGTCGGGAGGCAGCGCCAGTGAGCCGGCATAAAGCAGGTCTCCGTCTTCCAAGGTCTTGTCGCTCTGGTAATCCTCGGCGGCCAACCCCAGCGCGCGGGCCTTGACCCTCATGTTGATGTCTTTGGATACCAGCACCACCTCGCGCGGCGCATGGGCTGTCCGCAGGGCTTCCACGACGCCCAGAATCTGGTTGTCCGCCTTCCCAGGGGGCAGGCTTGTCGGCAGGCTGTAGTCCAGCGCCAGGGTTTGAAAAAGCAGTTTCCCGGAAGCTTCACGGTGGCCGGTGCTATCCAGGCGCAAACCGGTGCCCAGGTCTGCGCCGTGGGCTGCAGCGAGCGCGTCGAGGGTTCGGCTGGCCTGCCGGGCGTTGCGTGCCACCTCGGTCATGCCTTTTTTGTGGCTGTCCAGTTCCTCGAGCACGATCATTGGCAGGAAGATATCGTGCTCTTCGAAATGGAACAGGCACATCGGATCGTGCATCAGCACGTTTGTGTCGATCACGAAGAGCTTGGGCGGGCCTTTGAGCCGCGTCTTGCGCAGGAGGGACGGGGCCGATGCGGGTACTTCTCCGTGATTCACGGGGCGCTCGCGTGTGCGGGTCTTGCGAGCGGTTTTGCTGCCGGCGAGGGGCGTGGTGGAGGCTGCCGGGATCGGCTCAGGTGGCGACATTGCCGAGTTTGTCATGGGTGCGGCAGCTGTTTCGGCACCTGCGGGAGTGTCTTTTGTCTTGGACGTTCGCATGGATGCGCGGGACTTGCCTGTGCTCGAGGGGTGGGCCGGGGTTTCGTAGGCCGAGGGAGGGAGCACGGCGGCGCGTTTCGCGGGAGCGGGGGGCAAGGGCATGGCGGTCAGGTTTGCAGGGAGGAACGACGCGGGAGCCTGCCGATGTCGGGCAGCCGGCGGGAAACAAAAAGCCGCCAGGAAACCCAGGCGGCCTTGTGGAATAACACGGTTGCGGCTGTCAGCGGCAAGGGCCCATTATGCAGCACGCATGGCCGCCCTGTTGACGGGCGGGCCGCTCGCTTTTCAGGTACTTTTCTTCAGTGCCTTGACAGCCTTCAGCACATCTTCCACGTGGCCGGGCACCTTCAGTCCGCGCCACTCCTCCTTGAGCAACCCGTCCGCGCCGATCAGGAAGGTGCTGCGCTCGATGCCTTTGACCTTTTTCCCGTACATGATCTTGTTCTTGACCACGCCAAACATGTGACACATTTTTTCCTCGGTGTCGGCGATCAATTCAAAGGGCAGTTCCAGTTTGGCCTTGAACTCGTCGTGCGACTTCATGTTGTCGCGCGAGACACCGAACACAGTGGCGCCAGCTTTCACGAAATCCTTGTACTTGTCGCGGAATTGCATGGCCTCGGTCGTGCAGCCCGGCGTGTTGTCCTTGGGATAGAAAAACAGAACGACCGTGTGGCCGAGGTGCGAGGTATTGGTGACCTTGACGTCGCCTGTGGCGTTTGCCTCGAATTCTGGAATAGGTTTATTGACAACGATCGCCATATAGCTTCAATCTCGTGTGACAGGATGAGGTCGTTGGGAAGAGCCGCAGCAGCTCAGGGTCCGAGTCAGATGCATGGCCGCAGGACCGGTAACCCGTAATTTTACCCCGTTTCGGAAATTCTCCCCTGGGGCTCCAGCAGCAACGCTGCCACCACGTTGCGGCCCTCACCCGCCAGAACGTTGTAGGTGCGGCAGGCGGCCGGGGTGTCCATGGTTTCGAAGCCAATGCGTCGCGCGTGCAGTGGGGCCAACCACTGAGAACGAGGAAAACACAGGCGCCTGCCGCTGCCAAAGATGATCAGCTCGGTTTCGAGCTCTGCCAGATGTTCGAAGTGGGCCTGGGTCAGGGCCGTGAAGGAAGGGCAGTCCCAGGGACGGCACGGGTGCTTGACCCCGAAGATCAGGCTATGGTCGAATTTTTTTCCATCGATGGCAACCCAGCCTATCCCATAGGCAGAGATGATCGGGACGTCGAATCTGTCAGGGCTTATTTTCATGCTGTGCCGGCTTGTTGCACCGCACGAAACGCGCACGGAACTGTGGTCAAATTATAAGTTTCGGCTGCCATCTACCGGTTCCTGGAGGAGCTTTGAAACAAATTCTCAAATCCGCCAAGCTTGCTAATGTCTGTTATGACATCCGTGGTCCCATCATGGACGCGGCACGCCAGATGGAAGAGGAGGGGCACAAGATCATCAAGCTCAACATCGGCAACCTTGCGGTGTTTGGTTTTGATGCGCCCGAGGAGGTCCAGCAGGACATGATCCGCAACCTGCCCAATTCGGCGGGGTATTCGGACAGCAAAGGCATTTTCGCGGCGCGCAAGGCGGTGATGCACTACACCCAGCAGCAGGGCATCAAGGGTGTCACACTGGATGACATCTACCTGGGCAACGGCGCCAGCGAACTCATCGTCATGGCCACGAATGCCTTGTTGGACAGCGGCGACGAGATGCTGCTGCCCGCGCCCGACTATCCCCTGTGGACGGCGGCGGTGAGCCTGTCTGGCGGCAAGCCGGTGCACTACCTGTGCGACGAGGCGAATGGGTGGATGCCGGACCTGGACGACATCCGCTCCAAGATCACGCCCCGCACCAAGGGCATCGTGGTCATTAATCCGAACAATCCCACGGGCGCGCTGTATTCCGACGAACTGCTCCGGGCCATCGTGGCGCTGGCGCGCGAGCACGGGCTGGTGGTCTTCGCCGACGAGGTATACGACAAGGTGTTGTACGACGGCGCCCGCCACACGGCCATTGGCAGCCTGAGCGAGGACGTGCTGACGCTGACCTTCAATTCGCTTTCCAAGAGCTACCGCTCCTGCGGCTACCGCGCCGGCTGGATGGTGGTCTCTGGCGACAAGAAGCAAGCCCGCGACTACATCGAGGGCCTGAACATGCTCTCGAATATGCGCCTGTGCTCCAACGTGCCGGGCCAGTACGCGATCCAGACCGCGCTGGGCGGCTACCAGAGCATCAACGACCTGGTGTGCGAAGGTGGACGCCTGCGCCGCCAGCGTGATCTGGCCTACGAACTGATCACGGCCATTCCCGGCGTCAGTTGCGTCAAGCCCTCCGCGGCGCTGTACATGTTCCCCCGGCTGGACCCGAAGATGTACCCGATCCAGGACGACCAGGAGTTCTTTCTCGAATTGCTGCAGGAGACGCGCGTCATGCTGGTTCAGGGTACAGGCTTTAACTGGCCGGACCCGGACCACTTCCGCATCGTGTTCCTGCCGCACGAGGACGATCTGCGCGAAGCCATTGGTCGCATTGCGAAATTTCTCGAGAACTATCGCAAGCGCCATGGCACCTGAACCGGCGGGATCCGCCGTGCGAGGCTTTGTCGCCAGGTCACTGATTGCGGCGCTCAGCCTGCTGACCGCAGGCCAGGTCTGGGCGCAGCGCTTTTCCCATAAGGATTGGGAACTGGCTTGTGACAACACCCGGACGTGCCGGGCAGCGGGCTACCAGCGGGATCAGGATCAGGATGCTCCCCTGTCGGTGCTGCTTGTCCGCCCGGCGGGCAAAGGCGCGCCGGTGACTGGCCGCGTGATGCTCGGCAGTTATGACGATCAGGACGTGCCTCAGCCCGCACGGGTGGAGATGGCCATCAACGGCAAGTCCTATGGGTTCGTGCCGATTCGTCAGGACGATCGTGTCGGCGATCTGAAGGCCGCGCAAGTGACGGGTTTGCTCAGTGTGCTTGCGGGCAGGGCCGAGGTCGTGTTTTCCGCCGGCCAGCACCGCTGGCGCCTGTCGGACGAAGGTGCGGCAGCCGTGCTGCTGAAGATGGACACGGTGCAGGGCCGGCTCGCGACGCCCTCGGCGCTGGTCAGGAGAGGTCGCGCCAGCGAGGAGGGGGTGCTTCCGCCGGTGCCCATGCCCGTGGTGCAGGCTGTTCGTGTTGCTCCCGCGCAGCCCGGCGATGCGAAGCTTGGCGACCTCATCCTGCCCCACTTGAAGGCCCCCGGGGAAGACGAATGTGTCGGCCTCATGGAGGCGAAAGAACGGCCCGAGGTCCGGCGATTGAACGCCGGGAAGGTGCTCGTTTCCGTGTTGTGCTGGCGGGCGGCCTACAACGAGGGGTATGGTTTCTGGGTGTCGAACGACAAGCCACCCTACGCGCCCAGGCTCGTGACGGTCGCCGCCTCTGAATTCGACGGCATGGCGTCGATCTCTGCGGCGCACAAGGGACGAGGTCTGGGGGACTGCTGGTCGTCGGAGCAGTGGGTCTGGAATGGACAGGATTTTGTGCACACCGCGTCAGCGACGACCGGCATGTGCAAGCTGGTGGCGGCAGGGGGTGCGTGGGAACTTCCCACGCTCGTGACCGAAGTGCGTCCACCCCGATGATTTTTTCGATGACAGGTGAAAAGCAAGTGAAACCCATTCAAGTCGGTTTATTGGGCATCGGCACCGTAGGCAGCGGCACGTTCAACGTACTCAGGCGCAACCAGGAGGAGATCCAGCGCCGGGCCGGGCGTGGTATCGAGATCACCATGGTGGCAGACCTGGACGTGGCGCGGGCGCAGGCCATCGTCGGTCCGGACGTGAAGGTGGTCAATGACGCCCGCGCCGTGATCGCCAATCCGGACATCGACATCGTGATCGAACTGATCGGCGGCTACGGCATTGCCAGGGCACTGGTGCTGGAGGCCATCGCGGCGGGCAAGCATGTGGTGACCGCCAACAAGGCGCTGCTGGCCGTGCATGGCACCGAAATTTTCGCGGCGGCGTCGGCCAGGGGGGTGATGGTCGCGTTCGAGGCGGCGGTGGCTGGCGGCATTCCGATCATCAAGGCGCTGCGCGAGGGCCTGACGGCCAACCGCATCCAGTGGATCGCCGGCATCATTAACGGAACCACCAACTTCATCCTGTCCGAGATGCGCGACAAGGGAATGGACTTCGATGTCGTGCTGAAGGAGGCACAACGCCTGGGTTACGCCGAGGCGGACCCCACCTTTGACATCGAGGGCGTGGATGCGGCGCACAAGGCCACCCTCATGTCGGCCATCGCCTTCGGTATTCCGGTGCAGTTCGACAAAGCCTATGTCGAGGGCATCACGAAGCTCGGCGCCGCGGACATCAGGTACGCCGAGCAGCTGGGCTACCGCATCAAACTGCTGGGCGTCACCAAACGCACCGACAAAGGCATTGAGCTGCGCGTGCATCCGAGCCTGGTGCCCGCCAAGCGCCTGATCGCCAACGTCGAGGGCGCGATGAACGCCGTCATGGTGCAGGGCGACGCCGTGGGCACCACGTTGTACTATGGCAAGGGCGCAGGGGCCGAGCCCACGGCCAGCGCCGTGATCGCCGACTTGGTGGACATCACCCGGCTGCACACGGTGGATCCGCTCAACCGCGTGCCGCACCTGGCCTTTCAGCCGCACACGCTCGATCAGGCCATGAATGACCTGCCCGTGTTGCCCATGAGCGAAGTCGTGACCAGCTACTACCTGCGCCTGCGGGTGGCCGACGAGGCGGGCGTGCTGGCCAAAGTGACCGGCATCGTCGCGAGCGCGGGCATCAGCATCGACGCGGTGCTGCAGCGCGAGGCCGACGAGGTGGGGGGCGAGGGCAACGTGCCGGATGGCACACAGAGCGTGCCGCAGACCGATCTCATCATCCTCACGCACGACACACGAGAAGGCACGATGAACGCCACGCTGGCCGAGCTGCAGGCACTGCCGTCTGTGCTCGCGCCGATCACCCGCATCCGCAAGGAAGAGCTGAACTGATGCTGTATCTCTCGACGCGCGGCGATTCCCGCCGCAGACGCTTTTGCGAAATCCTGCTCGAAGGCCTGGCGCCCGACGGCGGCCTGTACCTGCCCGAAGCCTATCCTCAGGTGGACGAAGTCACGCTCGCGAAGTGGCGCGCCATCTACGCGGACCAGGGTTACGCAGCCTTGGCGTTCGAGGTGCTGTCGCTCTATATCGACGATATCCCGGCGGCCGACCTGAGGGCGATCTGTGCCAGGACCTACACCGAGGCGGTCTTCGGCACGAAGGAGATCGTGCCGCTGAAACCGCTGGAAGACGGTTTCTACCTCGAAGCCCTGTCGAACGGCCCGACCCTGGCCTTCAAGGACATGGCGATGCAACTGCTGGGCCACCTGTTCGAGTACGAGCTGGGCCGCCGCGGCGAAGAGCTCAACATCCTGGGCGCCACCAGCGGCGACACCGGCAGCGCCGCCGAATACGCCATGCGCGGCAAGAAGGGCGTGCGGGTCTTCATGACCAGCCCGCACGGGCGCATGAGCCCGTTCCAGCAGGCGCAGATGTTCAGCCTGATGGACGAGAACATCCACAACCTTGCCATCGAAGGTGTGTTCGACGACTGTCAGGACATCGTCAAGGCCGTGTCCAACGACCTGGAGTTCAAGCGCAAGTACAAGATCGGCACCGTCAACTCCATCAACTGGGCGCGGCTGCTGGCGCAGGTGGTGTACTACTTCGCCGGCTACTTCGAGGCCACGAGTCAAGCCCCCACGCTCGGCACTGACGTGTCCTCGCTGCCCCCCGAGGGGACTCTTTCGCCTAGGGGCGGCCCGTCGGCGAAAGGCAACGCCAAGAAGGTCAGCTTCACTGTGCCCAGCGGCAACTTCGGCAACGTCTGCGCGGGCCACGTGGCGCGCATGATGGGGCTGCCCATCGAGCGACTGGTGGTGGCCACGAACGAGAACGACGTGCTGGACGAGTTCTTCCGCACGGGCGTGTACCGGGTGCGCGGCAGCGCCGACACGCACGAGACCTCCAGCCCGTCCATGGACATTTCCAAGGCCAGCAACTTCGAGCGTTTCGTGTTCGATCTGCTGGGCCGCGACGGCGCTCGTGTCAAGGCGCTGTTCGGCGATACCCTCGCTCGCGACGGACGCTTCGACCTGAGCGCCGATCCCGCCTTCCAAGACGCCGCCGCGCGCTACGGTTTTGTCAGTGGCAAGAGTACCCATGCGGATCGTCTGGCCACCATCAAGGACACGTTCGAACGCTTTGGCGTGATGATCGACACTCACACGGCCGATGGCGTGAAAGTCGCGCGCGAGCATCGAACTCCCGGTGTGCCCATGGTCGTGTTGGAGACGGCGCTGCCGATCAAGTTTGCTGGAGCCATCGTCGAGGCGCTGGGTCGCGAGCCCGACCGTCCCGCCAGATTCGAAGGCATCGAGGCGCTGCCCAGACGGGTCCTGGTGATGGCTGCCGACGCCGAGGCGGTCAAACGCCTGATCGCGGAAAAATGCAGTTGAAATTCCGGTTTTCCAGCGTCGGTAATAGATAGTATGCTATTAGTTATGTAGCATTTAGGGGTCACGATGAATGTGGTGGGTTTCGCGGGTTATTCCGGCACGGGCAAAACGACGCTGGTGGAGAAGCTCATTCCCGCGTTGAGACGGCGGGGGCTGCGCGTGTCGGTGGTCAAGCACGCGCACCACGGTTTCGATATCGACCACGCGGGCAAGGACACCTATCGCCACCGCCAGGCCGGCGCGTTCGAGGTGGTGGTCGCTTCCAGCCGGCGGTTGGCGCTGATGCGCGAGTTCGAACAGGAGGCCACGCTGAGCGTGCACCATCTGATCGCCGAGCTCTACGAGGGGGTGGACTGGGTGCTGGTGGAGGGGTTCCGGGACAGCGACCTGCTCAAGATCGAGGTCTGGCGCGCGGCATCGGGCAAGCCCGTGCGCTATCCCGATGATGACTTTGTTGTCGCCGTGGCGACGGATGACCGCGGCGCCTTGCCCGTGCCGACAGGCCTGCCCACGCTGGATCTGAACGATGCCGATGCGGTGGCAAACTGGTTGGTCGACAATCAGGGTCGGTTCGACTACCAGTCCGAGAAGTACGTATGAACGCTCACGCCCACACCGCGGCCCCGGTGCCGCCCGCCAGTCGTCCTCCATTGATGCCCCTGGACGAGGCGCTCGCCCGCCTCCTGGGCACGGTGACGCCGTTGGCGGCGGTGGACACGGTGAGCACCTTCGAAGCCGACGGGCGCGTGCTTGCGGAAGATCTGGTGTCCCCTCTGCAGGTGCCGGCACAGGACAACAGTTCGATGGACGGTTACGCCGTGCGTGCTGCCGACGTGACGCACGCTGGCGTGGTGCTGCGCGTCTCCCAACGCATTGCCGCGGGTGGTGTGGGGCATGTGCTGGAGCCTGGCACGGCGGCGCGCATCTTTACCGGCGCGCCCCTGCCCGACGGTGCGGATGCCGTGGTCATGCAGGAGGACACGGAGGCGGTGGGCGGTGATGTGCACGCGGTACGCCTCCATGTCATCCCCGCGGCAGGGCAGTGGATTCGCCGCGCGGGTGACGACGTGCGGCAGGGCGCGGTGATGCTTGCGCGCGGCGCGCGGCTGACGCCGGCAGCGCTGGGGCTGGCGGCGAGCATGGGCATGAGTCACTTGCGTGTCGCAACCCGACCCCGCGTGGCCTTGTTCTCTACCGGCGATGAACTGGTCATGCCCGGCGAGGTTTCCCCGCTGGACATGCCCCCGGGGGCCATCTACAACGCCAATCGCTTTTTCCTGCGCGCCCTGCTGCATCGGCTGGGCTGCGAGGTCAGCGATCTGGGCATCGTGCCCGACCGCCGCGATGCCACGGTCGCCGCGCTCAAGACCGCGGCAGACCATCACGACCTGATTCTCACCAGCGGTGGTGTCTCGGTGGGCGAGGAAGACCATGTCAAGCCTGCCGTGCAGCAGCTGGGCGCGCTGGACCTGTGGCAAATCGCCATCAAGCCTGGAAAGCCGTTTGCGCATGGGTGGGTGCGGCGTGATGCCGGCGTCGGGACCGATAGGCTGGGCGACTGCCACTTCATCGGTCTGCCTGGCAATCCGGTATCGAGCTTCGTCACCTTCCTGCTGCTGGTGCGTCCATTTTTGCTCGCGCTCCAGGGTGCGCATGAAACTTTACCAAAATCTATAGCACTACCCGCCCATTTCACGCTGGAAAAAGGCGATAAACGGCGTGAATTCCTGCGTGTCCAGCGCGACGCGACGGGAGGGCTTGCCCTCTTTCCCAACCAGAGTTCGAGCGTGCTCACCTCGATGGTCTGGGGCGACGGCGTGGTGGACAACCCGCCCGGCAACGCGATTGCCTATGGGCAGGCGGTGTCCTTCATCCCGTTCTCGGAGTGGCTCTCGTGAAAGTGACTGTGCGTTATTTCGCTTCGATCCGCGAAGCGCTGGCCGTTGGCGCAGAGGTGTTGGAGACTGGCGCGCCGACGCTCGGGGCCCTGCGCGACGAACTGATCGCGCGTGGCGGCGCCTATGCCGAAGCGCTCGCACGCGGCAAGGCGGTGCGCACGGCGCTCGACCAGATCATGAGCGACGAGTCGGCCGCCCTGGAGGACGGGGCGGAAGTGGCGTTCTTTCCCCCGGTCACCGGCGGCTAGGCGCTGTCTCCATCGGAGGTTTCGAGGGATCGGCTCCGCGCGACGAGGCGTTGCGTCAGTTGGTGCGTGGCGGGCATCATCGGCGCCCGCAATTCGTTGCGGATCAGTCCTTCGTGCGCGAGCAGCGCCTTGACCGGCCCCGGATTCGGTTCGGCAAACAGCATTTCGATCAGTTGAGGTAGCGGTCGCCAGTCGTTTCGGGCCTGAGCGAGGTCGTTGTGCTGAAGTCGCTCCAGCACGCGCACGAAGCGATCGGTGTGCACGTGGGCGCTGGCAGCAATCGCTCCGCTGCCACCCAGGGCCACGGTGCTGAAGATCTGCGCGTCCTCTCCGGCCAGCACCTGCATCCGGCCGTCGGCAATCAGCGCCTGGGTCTTGGCCGCGTCGCCCCCACAGTCTTTGATGGCGCGAATGCGCGGATGCCGGCTCAGTTCCAGCAGGGTCTGCAGGCTCAGCGTGACACCCGTGCGGTACGGAATGTCATAGACGATCAAGGGGTGCGGGCTGGCGTCGGCAATGGCCCGGAACCAGTGCCCAACCCCGCTGGGGTCGGGGCGGATGTAGTGGGGCGGGGGCACCAGCAGGCCGGCCAGATCCCGGCTCGCCAGTATTTCGACCCAGGCCAGGGTGTGAGGCAGGTGGTAGCCGGACAGGCCCATCACGATGGGCAGGCCCTGCGCCGCCTGCGTCACGGTATCGAGCACGGCGAGTTGCTCCGCCTCGTCCAGGGCCGCGGCTTCGCCGGTGGAGCCGCACACTACGAAGCCGGCGATCCCGGCCGGACGCAGGTGCCGGACCAGGCCGGCCAACGCCGGATGGTCCACCGCACCGTCACGAAACGGTGTGACCAGAGGGACCCAGAGTCCCGAAAACGTATTGGAAGCTTGCACGCCATATTCCCTTCAACAAGTTGACCGATGGATGAACCATCGTCAGATGCGCGCGGGAAATCCG
>JAEWVY010000282.1 GCA_023396625.1 Pseudomonadota bacterium
ACCTGGTACAGAGCGCGGGCCTGTCCGCCGCACCCCGGCTCGACGCGCTCTGACTTTTCGCGCGCCGTTCGACACCCGCGCCCTCAGACCGCCGTTTCGTCTTCCTCGCCGGTGCGGATGCGCACGACGCGCTCCACCTCGGTCACGAAAATCTTGCCATCCCCGATCTTCCCTGTGCGGGCGGCCCGGACGATGGCTTCCACGCAGCGATCCACATCCCCCCCCTTGACGACCACCTCGACCTTGACCTTGGGCAGGAAGTCCACCACATACTCGGCGCCCCGATACAGTTCGGTATGCCCCTTCTGGCGACCAAAACCCTTGACCTCGGTCACGGTCAGGCCGGTCACGCCACATTCGGCCAGGGCCTCGCGGACTTCCTCGAGCTTGAACGGTTTGATGACGGCGGTAATCTGTTTCATTCGGTTTCCGGTTCGATGTCGCTCGCGCCTCACGCGCGAAACTTGTTGGTAATAGGATAACGCCAATCCTTGCCGAAGCTGCGGTGGGTCAGGCGAATACCCACGGGGGCTTGTCGCCGTTTGTATTCATTGATCTTGAGCAGTCGCGTGACCTTCTCGACATCGGCGCGGTCGAACCCGGCGGCCACCAGGGCCTCGATGCCCTCGTCGTTCTCCATGTAGCGCTCGATGATGGCGTCGAGGATCTCATAGGGAGGCAGGCTGTCCTGGTCGACCTGGCCCGGACGCAATTCGGCGCTGGGTGGCCGGGTGATGATGCGCTCGGGAATGGGGCTGGCCCCCATGCCATAGGGATCGTTGGCATTGCGCCAGCGCGCCAGGCGAAAGACTGCGGTCTTGGCCAGGTCCTTGATCACCGCGAAGCCGCCGGCCATGTCGCCGTACAGCGTGCAGTAGCCGGTGGCCATCTCGCTCTTGTTGCCCGTGGTCAGCACGATGGCGCCAAACTTGTTCGACAGCGCCATCAGCAAGGTGCCACGGATGCGGGCCTGGATGTTCTCCTCGGCGGTGTCTTCCGCCAATCCCTGGAACTGCGCCGCCAGGGCGGCCTTGAACCCCTCGAACAGCGGGGCGATCGAGATCTCCTCATGGCGCACGCCCAACCGCTCGGCCATGTCACGCGCGTCGACCCAGCTGATGTCGGCGGTATAGGGCGACGGCATCATCACCGTGCGCACCCGCTCCGGGCCCAGCGCATCCACCGCGATGGCCAGCACCAGCGCCGAATCGATGCCGCCCGACAGGCCGATGATCACACCCGGGAAGCCGTTCTTGCCGACGTAGTCGCGCACACCCAGGACCAGCGCGTCCCACAGATCCGCATCGGGGGCACGTTCCGCTGCGATCGATGATTTAATTTCGATAGCACCATTCGACCAGCTGACGCTGGAAAAGAACAGATTTTCCTTAAAACTCGGCGCCCGGCCCGCCACCTGGCCATTGGCGGTCAGCGCGAACGAGTGCCCCTCGAACACCACCTCGTCCTGCCCGCCCACGAGATGGGCATAGACCATCGGCAAGCCGCAGTCGCGCACGCGCTCGCGCATCATGGCTTCACGTTCCCCCCCCTTGCCCACGTGGAACGGGGAGGCGTTGATGACCGCCAGCAGCTGGGCCCCGGCGGCGCGGGTCTCGCGCGCGGGGGCCTCGAACCAGGCGTCCTCGCAGATGAGCAGGCCCACCCGCACCCCCTCCACCTCGAACACGCAAGCACCCTCGCCCGGGGTGAAATAGCGGCGCTCGTCGAACACCTGGTAATTGGGCAGCTCGCGCTTGGCGTACGTGGCGATCAGCTCGCCCCCGCGCAGCACGCTGGCCGCGTTGCGGCGGTGGTGCACGGCCACGCTGCGCGTGCGCAGGCCATCTCCCGTGGGGTGACCGATGACCACCGTCATATCCTTTAGCCCCGCCAGCTCGCGGGCCACCGTTTTCACGGCATCATCGCAAGCGGCAATGAAGGCGGGGCGCAGGAACAGATCCTCGGCCGCGTAGCCGCAGATCGACAGTTCGGGCGTCAGCAGCAGCCGCGCGCCATGCGCATGGGCCTGGCGGGCCGCGTCGATGATGCGCCGCGCATTGCCCGCCATGTCGCCGACAACAAAATTGAGCTGGGCCACACAGATATCGAGAGTCATGAGGATGCGGGAAAACGGATCGAACGACCAAGCCGCCGGGCCTGCACCCGGCGCGAATGCCGCCACGTCAGGCGGGCCGGCCCAGGTGCTGGACGGCATGGGCTCGGGCGATTATGTCATCCGGGTCGCGGCTTCGCCGCTGGCCATCGACCCCGCGGCGTGGAACGCCCTGCTGGCCACGCAGGCCCACCCCACGCCGTTCATGCGCCACGAGTACCTTGCCGCCCTGCAGACCAGCGGCTGCGCCACGCCCGCCACGGGCTGGACGCCACGTTTCCTGACCCTGTGGCGGAACGGGCAACTCGCCGCCGCCTGCCCGCTGTACCTCAAGACCCATTCCCGGGGCGAATACGTTTTCGACTGGGCCTGGGCCCGCGCCTACGCGCAGCACGGCCTGGACTATTACCCCAAGGCGCTGGTCGCCGTCCCGTTCACCCCCGTGCCCGGCACGCGGTTGATGGCGCGGGACGGCGCGGCACGGGCGGCGCTGGTGCAGGCGCTGGTGGCCTGGTGCGCCCGGGAAAAGCTGTCGTCGCTGCACCTGCTCTTCGCCTCCGATGAAGACCTGTCCGCCTGCGCCCAGGCCGGACTAATGGGCCGCCAGACCGTGCAGTTCCACTGGACGAACCGGCCCTGGCCCGATTTCGAGACCTTCCTCGGCAGCCTGAGCCAGGACAAGCGCAAGAAAATCCGCCAGGAGCGCCGCAAGGTCGCGGACGCCGGCGTCACCTTCCGCTGGGCGCGCGGGCGCGACATCACCCCGGCAGACTGGGATGTCTTCCACCGCTGCTACGAGCGCACCTACCTGGAGCATGGCAACGCCCCCTACCTGAACCGCGCCTTCTTCGACGCCACCGCGCAGGCCCTGCCGGCGCAGTGGCTGCTGTTCATCGCCGAGCGTCAGGGGCGGCCCATCGCATCAAGTTTGATAGCAATACAAGACCATTTGACGCTGGAAAATGCTAAAAATCATGGGGAATCCATTGCCGACGAGGCCAGCGCCCTCCCCACTCGGCCGGAAGGCGTGACGCCGACCGCCTACGGCCGCTACTGGGGGGCGCTGGAACGCGTGGACTGCCTGCATTTCGAGGCCTGCTACTACCAGCCGCTGCAGTGGTGCATGGCCCATGGCATCGCCCGTTTCGAGGGGGGCGCCCAAGGCGAGCACAAGATGGCGCGCGCCCTGCTTCCCGCGCGGACGGGCAGCGCCCACTGGCTCGCGCATCCGGCGTTCGCCGACGCGGTGGCTCGGTTTCTCGACCAGGAAGGCGCCGATGTGGAGGCCTACCTGGCGCACCTGGAGGCGCGCAGCCCGCTGCGCCAGCCTCCCCGCCCCTGAGACGGATTTGCGTTCGATCCGTGAGAAACCGTTCGCACCGAGCTTGTCGAAGTGCCTGCACCGCCCAGGGCTTCGACATGCTCAGCCCGAACGGTGATTGATGCGCTCGAAAGCAAATCCGTATGAGTCCCCGCCCGCGGCCGAAGCCAGCTCAGCCCGGCATCAGCAGCCCGGCCACGTGCTCCCCGATCGCCAGGCAGCTCGTCAGCCCGGGCGATTCGATGCCGAACAGGTTCACCAGGCCGGCCACGCCGTGCACCGCGGGCCCCTGGATCAGGAAATCGGCCGCCGGCTGGCCCGGCCCGCTGATCTTGGGCCGGATGCCCGCATAGCCCGGCGTCAGCGCGCCGTCCGGGAGCGCGGGCCAGTATTTGCGAACCTCGGCGTAAAACCCCTCGCCCCGGTCCGGCGAAACCGTCAGGTCGTCCGCGGAGTCGACCCACTGCACGTCCGGCCCGAACTTCGCCTGCCCCCCCAGGTCCAGGGTCAGATGCACACCGAGGCCCGCGGCCTCGGGCACCGGATAGATCAGGCGCTGGAACGGTGACCGCCCGCGCAACGTGAAATAGTGGCCTTTGGCGAAATACATGTCGGGCACGTGGTGGGCCGCCAGTCCCGCAAAGCGCCGGGCCAGCGCCACAGCACTCAGGCCAGCCGCGTTGACGACGGCGTTCGCGGCGATTTCCGTGCCATCGTGAGCTATCAATACAGTAGCATCCCGAGATTTACCGGTGCTGACAAACGCCTGTTTTATGCCGGAATTTACGGCCAGAAGCCCTCCGGCGCCCTGCAGGTCGCCCAGCAGGCTCAGCATCAGCGCGTGGCTGTCCAAGATGCCGGTGCTTGGCGAATGCACGGCGGCTTGACAAGCCAGTTGCGGCTCCAGCGCACGGGCTTCGTCGCCCGACAGCAGCACCAGATCGCGCACGCCGTTCACGGCGGCCTTCGCGAGCAGGGCCTGCAGCTGCGGCAGCTGGTCCGCCCGCGTGGCGACGATCAGCTTGCCACAGCGCCGGTGGGCGATTCCACGCTCGGCGCCATAGGCGTAAAGCAGTTCCCGGCCCCGCACGCACAAGCTGGCCTTGAGCGACCCCGCCGGGTAATAGAGCCCCGCGTGAATCACCTCGCTGTTGCGGGCGCTGGTGCCCGTGCCGAACGCCGACGCCTCCTCCAGGAGCAGCACCTCGCGCCCGCGCAACGCCAGCGCCCGCGCCACCGCCAGGCCCACCACGCCCGCGCCGATCACCACCACATCCATCCGGTCCATGTGCTCCTGGCGCTCCTGTCAGATGGCGGGCCAAGTCACGATGGCGTCCAGCCCCTGCACCACGCCATCCGCCCCGACCCGGTTTTCCAGCGACAACGTCGCCCGCATGCTTCGGGCGATGTCCTGGCAGATGGCCAGCCCCAGCCCCGAGCCCACGACACCCGGCGCGGTGGAAAAGGGCTGGAACAGATGTGCCCGCAGGGCCTCTCCGATGCCGGGCCCGCAGTCCCAGACCACGAGCCGGACCTCCCGCGGAGATCCCTCGATGCGAATGCCCAGTCTGGCGCGTTCCGGGCTGTGGCGAATCGCGTTCGTCAGCAGGTTGCCCACAAGCTCGCCGATCATCCAGCCGTAGCCCCGCACCGTCGCCGGCCCCACCACGTCCACGCCCGCGTCGAGGTGGCGCGCGGCGATCATCGGCGCCAGCTGGAGCACGGCGTCCCGCGCAATGGCATCCAGCCGCAGGGACTCCATGGGCATGCTCCCCGCGGCGGACTCGACCTTGGCCTTGTCGAGCAGCTGGTTGGTCAGGTGGGTCAACCGAGCCACTTGCCGCTGCAACTGCGGCAGGAGGAACCTGCCCTCCGCCGGCTCGTCCAGCGCGGACTGCAATTGCACGCTCAAGATGGCCAGTGGCGTGCGCAACTGGTGGGAAGCATCGGCCACGAAGCGCATCTGCTGCTCCCGCAGATGCTGCTGGCGCTGCAGCAGCGCGTTCATCTCGTCGATCACCGGCTGGAGTTCCTCCGGCCCCTGGCTGGCCAGTCGCGACACATCGTGCACATCGCGCGTCGCCAGTTCGCTTCGCAGCGCCCGCAAAGGCTCCATGCCGCGGCGCACCACGGCCCAGATCACCAGGGCAATCACCGCCAGCACGGCCAGTTGATGCCAGATCGCCTCATACAGCAGTGCCAGGGCCTGGCGCTCGCGCGTCTCCATCGACTCCGCGACCACGACCCGGACCACGCCCCGCCCTTCCGACCCTTCGATCGGCTGGCGGATGGCCACCGCCCGCATGCGCTGCCCCGCGACCCGGGTGACGTAATGGGTCGGGCGCAGCGAATCGGCCTCCTCGTCGACACGCGGCCAGGGCAGCAGGGCATCCCCGGCAAGATGTTCGCCGGCAAACCCGGTCACGCGGTACATCATGCGGCTGCCCCCGCTGGCTTCGATGGCTTCGACCAGTGCCAACGGGACGTCCACCGACAGGCCGTCACGGTCCACTTTCAACAAATCACTGATCTGCCGGGCCGTGCCCAGCAACAAGCGGTCATGGGCCAGCCCAAGGGCCTCGTTGACGCCACGGTACACACTGAGGTTCTCCCCGACCAGGAACACCGAGATCGGCACCAGGGTCCAGACCAGCAGAAAGCGACGCAAGCGCCGTATCCGCCAGCGCGTGCGATGCACCGGCACGGCGGCGGCCGGTGCGGACGAAGCAGGCCGGGACAAGGCGCTCACTGCGGCAGGACTTTGGGGGGGTCGGCCTCGCACAGCAGATACCCGACGCCGCGCAATGTCATGATTTCCGCGCCAGAACCGACGATCTTGCGCCGCAAGCGGTGAACCACGACCTCCAGCGCGTCATGCTGGACATCGACGCTGGCCCCGAAGACCAGCGCATGCAGGCGATCCCTCGACACCCCGTGTCCGGGCCGCGCCATCAGTGCCTGCAGCATGGCCCGCTCGCGCGGCGACAAATCGAGCGTGCGGCCGTCGCGCGTGATGTCCCCGCCATCACGCTCGAAGCACAGCGAGCCGCACACCACCTGGGCCGACCGCCCAGCCCGGCGCACGAGCGCCCGCAGGCGCGCGTCCAGCTCGTCCAGTTCGAACGGCTTGGCCAAGTAGTCATCCGCCCCGGCGTTGAGCCCGACGACGCGGTCCCCCAGGCTCCCGCGCGCGGTCAGGATCAGGACAGGCACGTCATTGCCGGCGCCACGCAGGCGCTGCAACACCTGCATGCCGTCCATGCCCGGGAGCCCCAGGTCCAGCACCACCGCGTCGAATTCATGGTGCCGGCACAGCGACAGCCCCTCGGCCCCGTCGCCACAGTCCATCACGTCAAACCCGCGGCGCAACAGGGAGCGGCCCAAGGGGCTGCGGAGACTGTCGTTGTCCTCGATCAGCAGGATTTTCACGGCCAAATCATATCGGGACGCGCGCCCTCGCCCCGCCCTGGAACGGAAGAAGACGGCGAAAGATTGGTGAAAACCCCAGCAAAAAAAGCAAGCAAACCGAAAGCAAGCTGCAAGCGGGCTGAAAGACTGCGCCTCTTCGCCACGCTTCCCGCCGATACCATCCAACCTACCCCAGGCGGGCCCTCCAACATGGGCCCAGGACCTGGCCCAGCGGCCCTACCCACAAAAGACCAGGAGACTTCCCATGACGACCACCCGACGCAGCCAGCTCACCACCTTCCATCGCCACCTGCTCTTCGCCAGTGCCGCCGTCCTGCTGGCGTCCAATGCCTGGGCCCAGGACAACTGCGCCCACCGTGGCGACCTGGACACCCCTTACTGCGACGCCAACAAGGACATGGTGGCCGACGCGCCGCAGGATCCGGCCAAGCAGCGCACCCCCAATACCCTGGTTTTCACCTACACCCCCGTAGAAGACCCGGCAGTCTATGAAAAGGTGTTCCGCCCGTTCACCGACCACCTTGGCCAGTGCACCGGCAAACGCGTGGTGTTCTTCCAGGTGCAGTCCAACGCGGCCGAGATCGAGGCCATGCGCGCCGGTCGCCTTCACGTAGGCGGATTCTCCACCGGCCCCACGGCCTTCGCGGTGAACATCGCCGGCGCCGTGCCCTTCGCCGTGAAGGGCTACGCCGACCACTACCAGGGGTACAACCTGATCGTGGTCGTCCGCAAGGACAGCGCCTTCCAGAAATTGGCCGATCTCAAGGGCAAGAAACTGGCCCACACGTCGCCCTCCTCCAATTCCGGCCACATGGCGCCGGTGGCCCTCTTCCCACGTGAAGGCCTGACCCCCGACAAGGACTACAAGATCGTTTTCTCGGGCAAGCATGACCAGTCCATCCTGGGGGTGCGTTCGGGCGACTATGACGGCGCCGCCGTGGCTTCCGATGTGTTCGAACGCATGGCGCATCGCGGAGAAATCAAGCTCGACGACTTCCGCGTCATCTACCGCAGCACCAAGTTTCCAACCTCGTCGTTCGCCTACGCCCACGACCTGGAGCCCAAGTT
>JAEWVY010000067.1 GCA_023396625.1 Pseudomonadota bacterium
GTTGGGAGAAGGCATTCGCGGGAACGAACAAGGCGGCCTACCGCAGCCAGAACCCTGCTTCTCCGCAGAACCTGCTGCTGATCGACGACAGTCTCAAGACGCCCGGCTACACGACGACCTGGGCCAAGTGGGCCAATGTTGGCATCGTCGAAGGCCTGTCGGATATCGACACCATCGTCGGCGCGCAGGCCCCTTTCGATCCGAACAACCCGACGCAGAACTGGAAGCAGGTGCAGGCCAACCAGTGGGGGTGGTACAAGTGGTATCACGCCCGCACCAGCGGCTACGACAACTCCGGCGACAGCGGTGGCGGCAATCGCAACTGGGTGCTGATCGGCGACGACCGCCTGTTCTTCCTGTTCGTCACCAACGCCGCCGCCTATGGCTGGTACGGGCGAAACTGCTACTGCTTCGGCGACATCACGAGCTTCAAGCCCGCCGACGACTACGCGACGCTGCTCGCTGCCGACGACATCTACTGGAGCAACAATAGTTCGAGCTATTCGAGTTACCCCGGCCAGTTTGGCGGCTACGGGCTGATCGCCTCGCTCGACTTCACTGGCAAGGTGCTGCTGCGCAACCACACCCAGCTCGGCAACCCGGTGCGCTTCGGGGTCACGTCCCTGAACACCAACAACTCCAGCCAGGTTTGCGGGCGCGGCCCGATGCCGTTCCCGAACGGCCCGGACTACAGCCTGTGGCTGCTGCCGACCTACGTGCGCGAGGAGTCGGGTCATATGCGCGGCTTGATGCCGGGGATGCTGTGGATGCCGCAAGACCGGCCATACAGCGACCAGGCCATCGTCGACAACGTCGTCGGTCAGCCGGGCAAGAAGTTCCTGCTGGTCAGGACGCAGTACAGCTCGGAAACCGAAGGGGCGCAGATCGCCTTCGACATCACCGGGCCGTGGAGGTAAGCCGTGGCGTGGTGGGACAGTGTGGCGTCCCTGACGCCGGTCGCGGCGTGGGATGCGTTGCATTTCTCGGGTGGGCAACTGCAGGATCAGGTCGGCGGCAACGCCATCACCGTGCAGGGCGGCGTGGCCACGCCATTCCCCCTGCACGGGCTGTATGGGCAGGACAAGCCGTGGCCGCTGGCGATGTCGATGTCTTTGTCCGGCGATTTCGTGCTGATGGGCTTCGTGATGCACGTCAGTCGAGGGCTGGTGTTCTACAAAGCCCTCGCCGACAGCAGCAGCTACTTTCTGGATCAGGAATCCAACGGCGCGATCTACCAGTATGCCAATGGCACGGGCGGCGTGGTGGGCAGCGGGCCTGCCTGGGGCACGCCGAAGTTCATGGCGCTGGTGGTCAGCCCGGCCACTGCCCGCGTCTACCTCAACAACGACTGGGCGGGCGCTGCATTCGCGCGCTCGTGGGTGGCGAACACCGTGGGCGGCATCGGCTACTACGCCGACGGCAACGAATACAACATCGGCGGCAGCGAGCGCTTCTACGCCGCCGGGCTCTGGTCGGGGACACCGAGCCTTGTCGACCTGCGTGCGCTGGAGACCGCCTGCCGCACTGCGCTCGCGGGCCCGCCAGTCGGCATTCATACCGCTGCCTTGGCCCGCTTGCACAGACCGAACTCCGATCAGTGGAATCAGCCGGGCAGCCATCCGCGCCAGTTTCGCGGCCTACCCGGCGTGCGCCGGAACGTCCACTTCGGTGGCGATGGCCAGATCAGCGGCACCGTCAAGGAGAAGGGTTCACCCGACCAGCCGCTGGTGCGGCAGGTGCTGCTCTACAGCGAGAACACGCACACGCTGGTGGCCGACACCTGGTCGGACGCCGCTGGCAACTACCGCTTCGAGCGGCTCGACCGCGCGCAGACCTACACCGTGATCAGCACCGACTACCAGCAGATGTACCGCGCCGTCATCGCCGACAGGCTCCGGCCGGAGGCCATGCCATGACCATCGCCATCACGCAGGAACACAACGAGGCGCGGCTGGCGGGCACCTTGTCCTTCCTCGATGCGGGCAGCAATACGGCGCGGCTGCGCATCTATGGCGGAACGCGGCCGCCCAATCCGTCTGCGACGCCCACGAGCGCGACGCTGGTCGAGATTGCACTCACCAAGCCCGCAGGCACGGTGGCAGGCGGCCTGTTGACGCTCACCCAGCAGGAAGACGGCCTCATCACGGCCACCGGCGTCGCCACCTGGGCACGGCTGGTCAACGGCGACGAGATGACGGCGCTCGACCTCGATTGCAGCGGCACCGATGGCGACGGCGACGTGAAGCTGGCCAGCGCCAACCTCTATCTGGGCGGCGACGCGCGGATGGTGTCGGCCATCCTCGGCTGAATGCGTGGGATGAACGATGCCAACGAACTCCGGGCAGAACGTCGATCTGCCGTTCGACCGGCCTGCTGCGCAGGATGCCGAACTGATCTTCGGCGCAGGCTACGTGCCGCCGCGCAACGACGTGGTGGTGCAGGCCACGCTGCCGTTGCCGTTCGCCAGCATCCACTTCATCCCGCCCGCGCGGCTGGAGGTGCTGGCAACGTTACCGGGCCTCACGGTCAGCACGCTGATCCTGCGGCCCAGCGTTCCGCTGCACGTCGGCACCGCCAGTCTGCCCGACGTGGTGCTGACCGGCGAGGTGCGCTACGCCTCGCGCACCCAGCGCCCCACGGTGGGCCAGACGGCCAGCGTGTGGCAACAGGCCACGCAAACGGAAGACGGCGCGGCGTGGGGCCAACAGGACGCCACGGCTGCGCCCGCAGGCTGGGGCGCGCGCTGGCAGCGCGGCAACGTGTCGGCGCACGGCGTCGCGCATCGGCTGCCGCCTGTGTTGCTGGCCTTGCCGATGCAGCGCCGCGCGGGCCAGCAGCAGGCCACGCGCCTGCACGGCACAACTGGGTTCGACCATCAGGACGCGACCGCCACCGCGCAGATCCGGACGGGTTTGTTCCAGAACGCCACCGGGCTGCGCGACGCCACTCGGTTTGCGCATCAGGACGGTGATCGCACCAAGCGCGCAGGTCG
>JAEWVY010000288.1 GCA_023396625.1 Pseudomonadota bacterium
ATGTCGTCCTCCCCGCCGATTTGTACCTGCGCGCCGCAACCACGCCCGGGTGGCCGGCCAGCCCCCTGCCTCCCGCGCTGGTGGCGCAGGTCGCCGGCCTGGACGGTGTGCGACGGGTGACGACGCAGCGTGTGCTGCCGCTCCAACTCGCACCCCGGCGCCCCGCGGTGGCGCTGATCTCACGGGAACTCGGCGACCCGGCGCGTCAGCTCGTGCTCGTGGCCGGCCCGGTGGCCGTGCCGGCGAATCACACAGCCATCTGGGTCAGCGAGGCGATGGTGGATCTCTATGGCGCGCGGCCAGGCCAGACCTTTGCGCTGATTTCCCGGGTGTTTCCCTTCGCACCCGGGACCCACCCTCCGGAGCATCCGCCATTTTTCGTCGCGGGCGTATGGCGGGACTATGCACGGCAGAGCGGCGCCATCGCCATCGACCGGCGCGACTACGCACGCTTGAGCGGCGATGAACAGGCGACGGACCTCGGCTTGTGGCTGGCCGAGGACGCCCATGCCGACGCGGTGCAGGCGGCCCTTCGCCGCCTGGCCCAGCCATGGCCCGCCGGGACCACGCCGGACACCCGCACCACGGCACCGGCGCCCCGGCTCGACATCGCATCAGCCCGGGATCTGCGTGCCCGGTCGCTGCGCATCTTCGACCGCAGCTTCGCCGTCACTTACTGGCTCCAGGCCGTGGCCATCGGCATCGGTTTGTTCGGCGTCGCGGCGAGCTTCAGCGTGCAGGTGCTGGCCCGCCGCAAGGAATTCGGCCTGCTGGCCCACCTGGGCCTCACGCGACGGCAGATCGGCGTGGTGATCGCGGGCGAGGGGGCGGCCTGGACAGTAGCGGGCGCCGTGGCCGGGTTGGGACTGGGCCTCGCGGTCTCGCTGGTGTTGGTGAAAGTGATCAATCCCCAGAGTTTTCACTGGACCATGGACCTGACCGTGCCGTGGGCACGCCTGGTCTGGTTGTGCCTGGCCGTGGTGCTGGCGGGCACGCTAACCGCCTGGCTGACCAGCCGCTTCGCGACCCGCCGCGACGCAGTGCTCGCCGTGAAGGAGGACTGGTGATCACTTCCTCCCTGCCCGGCCTGCGCCGCCGCGCCCTGCTGCTGGGTCTCGCCGGTCCGCCCTCCCTCCGGGCCGAGACACGCGTCCCGCCATGGTTCCAGGGCATCGAATTTCCACGCGATCACGGCGCCCACCCTCAGACACGCGTCGAGTGGTGGTACGTCACCGGCCAGGGCAGCGCCCGGGCGCAGAGCCCGGAACCGGAGTTCGGCTTCCAGGTCACGTTTTTCCGCTCACGCGTCGAGGTCACGCAGAACCTGCGCTCGGCGTTCGCCGCGAAGCAGTTGGTCTTCGCCCACGCGGCCGTGACCGATGTGCGAGGCCGCAAGCTCCTGAACGACCAGCGCATGGCCCGTGAAGGGTTCGGCGTGACGCGGGCCGGCGAAGGCGATGCGGCCCTGCGGTTGCGCGACTGGTCGCTCAGCCGGGAGGTCCGGGGCACCTGGCACGCTCATATCCCGGCCCGGGATTTCTCGCTCGCGCTGGCATTCCAGCCCACACAGCCCCCCGTGCTGCAGGGCGAACGAGGCTGGTCGCGCAAGGGCCCCGGTGCGGACCAAGGCAGTGGCTACTACAGCCTGCCCCAACTGACGGCACGGGGCGCGCTCACGTTGCGGGGCCGGACGATACCCTTCGTGGGTCAGGCTTGGCTGGACCACGAATGGAGCGAGTCGCCGCTGCCACCTGGCGCGGTGGGCTGGGACTGGATTGGCATGAACCTGTCCGATGGCGGCGCACTCACGGCCTTTCGCCTGCGCAACCGCATGGGCGAAGCGCTCTGGGCGGGAGGCTCGCGGCGCACGCCTGACGGTCGGCTGGTGGTGTTCGGCCCCTCAGACGTGGTTTTCACGCCACGGCGCTGGTGGACGAGCCCTTTGAGCCAGGGCCGTTATCCGGTGGACTGGCTGGTGCAGGCAGGCCGGGAATCGTTCAGGGTGAGCGCGCTGGTCGATGCGCAGGAGCTGGACAGCCGCACCTCCACCGGCGCGATTTACTGGGAAGGCCTCAGCGGGATCGACGATGCGCAGGGGCGCCGTGCGGGGCATGGCTACCTCGAAATGACCGGCTACGCCCACCCATTGCAGTTGTAGCCGCTGCCCCCATTGCCCCGGAAAATTGCTCTGAATCAAGCATTTCAGGTCCGCGCCCGTCTACAGTGTGTCCAAAGCGTCAAGCGCGACCACTTCGGAGAAACCATGACTTCACCGCTGATGATCCACACCATCGAAGCCGCGGTCGACTATGTGCTGGACACCGTCCAGGGCGACATCGTGCTCGGCATTCCGCTGGGCATCGGCAAGCCCAACCCCTTCGTCAACGGCCTGTACCAGCGGATCAAGGCCAACCCGGCGCGAAAGCTGCGCATCGTCACCGCCCTGTCACTCGTCAAGCCGGTCGGCAAAAGCGAACTGGAGCAGCATTTCCTTGACCCGCTGGTGGAACGGGTGTTCGCGGACTATCCGGACCTGGACTACGCGGTGGACCTGCGCAACCACGCCCTGCCGCCCAATGTCGAAGTGCGCGAGTTCTTCATGAAGACCGGTGACTATCTTGGCAACAGCGTGGCGCAGCAGGGGTACATCTCAACGAACTACACCTTCGTCGCGCGCGACATGGCCGTGCAGGGCATGAACGTGATCGCCCAGGCCATCGGCGCCCAGGGTGAGGGCGAGACGCTGCGACTGAGCATGTCGAGCAACCCGGACGTGGTATTCGAAGTGGTGGAGAAAATGCGCGCGGCGGGCCAGCCCCTGCTGACCGTGGGCGTGGTCAACCGGAAGATGCCCTTCATGCCCAATGGCGCCGAGGTGGACCCGGCGTTCTACGACGTGGTGGTCACCGATCCGGCGGGCACCCACACGCTGTTCGCGCCCCCCAACAACCGGGTCAGCATGGCCGACTACGCCATCGGCCTGCATGCGTCGAGCCTGGTGGCCGACGGCGGCACGCTGCAGATCGGCATCGGATCGCTGGGCGACGCCATCGCCCAGGGCCTGATCGTGCGCGACCGCCACGAGCATGAATACCGGCGGATTCTCGAGTCCCTGTGCCCTGACGGCCTCGCGGGCCGCGAGCTCGGGCGCTTCGACGAGGGGCTCTACGGCTGTTCGGAAATGTTCGTCAATGGCTTTCTCAAGCTGATCGAGGCCGGCATCATCCGCCGGGAAGTGTTCAGCGACACCGTCCTGCAAACGCTGCTCAACGAGGGGAAAATCGCCGACCCGACGGTGACTCCCGCCACGCTGCGGGCCTTGCTGACAGCCGGACGCATCCGCTCGCCGCTCGACGCGGCGGACTTGGCGTTCCTGCTGCGATTCGGCATCCTGCGCCAGGGGGTCGCGCGCGAGGGCGACGCCCTCGTGCTCAATGGCCGGCGCTTTGCCAACGACCTCCATGATTCGGCGCATTTCGACGCGATCTGCGAGCACCTGCTGGGTTCCCGCCTCACCGGCGGCATCTACATGACGGGGGGCTTCTTCCTTGGCCCCGGCGATTTCTACGAACACCTGCGCACCATGCCCCGCCAGGAACTCGACAAGATCGACATGACCCGCATCGACTTCATCAACCAGCTCTATGGCCACAGCGATCTCAAGCTCGCCCAGCGCCGCAAGGCAAGGTTCATGAACACCACCATGATCGTCACGCTGCTGGGCGCCGCGGCCAGCGATGCGCTGGAATCAGGACAGGTGGTCAGCGGCGTGGGCGGGCAATACAACTTCGTCGCCATGGCGCACGCCCTGCCCGATGCGCGGCTGCTGATGATGCTGCGCGCCACGCACGACAACAAGGACGGCCTGCGCAGCAGCATTGTCTGGAGCTACGGCAATGTCACCATCCCGCGGCACCTGCGTGACATCGTCATCACCGAATATGGCGTGGCCGACGTGCGCGGCCAGCCCGACGCCGAAGTGGTGAAGCGCCTGCTCGCCGTGGCCGATTCCCGTTTCCAGGACGAGCTGGTCCGCCAGGCCAAGGCGCACGGCAAGCTCGAGGCCGACTATGAAGTGCCGGCGAAATACCGGAACAACCTGCCTGGGGCGCTGCATGACAGACTCCAGCCCTGGGCGGAAGCCGGCCTGCTGCCCCCCTTCCCGTTCGGCACCGACCTGACGCCCGACGAACTCGAGATCGTCGGCGCGCTCAAGAAGCTCAAACACGCCAGCGAGCACCCCACCGAGCTGCTGAGTCTGGCGCTTCGCAGTT
>JAEWVY010000156.1 GCA_023396625.1 Pseudomonadota bacterium
CCGCCATGTCGGTCAACGGCTTGATGAGGGTGTGGGCGATCCAGTCCTCGGTGCTCTGGGCCTGCGGCTGCGTCGCGCGACGGCGTCTTGGCGGTTCGGTGCCGCCGTCGACCAGCGACATGGTCACGGAAATCAGGGCGATGCCGTCGGCGATGCAATGGTGAATGCGCACGATCAGCGCGCTCGCGGGCCGGCCATGTTCGTCGTGGTAGTTCTCGACCAGGTGCATCTTCCACAGCGGGCGCCGGCGGTCCAGCGGTTCCATCGCCAGGCGGCCCACCAGGTCCTGCAGCGCGGCCTGTTCGCGCCCACGCGCCACGCGGGGCAGTTTCTCGCGCACGACGTGGTCGTGGATGTCGAGGTCGGGCACGTCCACCCAGGTGGCGCCGGCCGCGTCCTCGACGACGCGCTGGCGAAAGCGGTTGTATTTGAGCAACTGCGCCTCGACGCGCTGGCAGACGGTCTCGTAGTCGACGCGGGGAACCAGTGTCCAGACGCCGACGATCATCATCAGGTTGCTCTGGTTGTCCATGCGCAGCCAGGCGGTGTCGACCTTGCTCATGCGCTCGCCCGTGAGGCCGAGCATGCCGCCGGCCGCGCGCGAGACGTTCTTGCGCACCACGCGAGCGGCCTGCATCGCCGCATCGGTGGCCTCGCTGGCCATCTGCTGCGCCATGGGCAGAACGCCGTCCTGCGTTGCCCCCGTCTTGTTGGCCTTTTTCCGTGCCGTCGTCCGGGCAGGGGTTTTGAGCGTGCGTGTCACCATCGTTTGTCCACCGTTCTTTTCTTTCGAGCCGCGCCTCTATTCTGGCTTGAAAGCGCTGCGTAAGATACCGGGAACTTACCCCAAAGGGGCAGGTTCATCGATTCCCATTGTTTTCAACCCTGGACCAGGAACTACCCATGTCTGACCTCAAAGCCCGCTTCGAAGCTGCCGTTGCCAACTCCAAGAGCCTGAGCGAGCGTCCGGACAACGCCACGCTGCTCAAGATCTACGCGCTCTACAAGCAGGCCACGGCGGGCGACAACACCGAGAAGAAACCAGGTTTCAGCGACATGGTGGGCCGCGCCAAGTGGGGGGCCTGGGATGCACTCAAGGGCACCAGCGGCGAGGACGCGATGAAGCAGTATGTCGCGCTGATCGAGTCCCTGAGCTGACATCCCGCGCCAGGCGCCGCGGCGTGCTCAGCCGCCCGTGACGATGCCCCTGTCCCGCAGCGCGCGGATCTGGGCTTCCGTGAGGCCGATGCCGCGCAGCACGGCATCGCTGTCCTGCCCCAGCGCGGGCGCGTTGCGCCGTTGGCCGCCGGGTGTGCGCGACAGCTTGGGCACGATGCCGGGCACGGCCAGGGTGCTGCCGTCGTCGAGCGTCACGTCCAGGATCATCTCCCGCGCCCGGTAGTGCGGGTCGGCGGCGATGTCGGCCACGGTGTAGATACGCCCGGCCGGCACGGCGGCGGCATCGAGGGCGGCCAGTGTCTCGTCCACGCTGCGTTCCGCCGTCCATTGGCCGATGGCCGCGTCGATGTCCGCCACCCGGGCCACGCGTCCGGCGTTGTCGGCCAGTCCGGGATCCTGGCCCAGGTCATCACGGCCAATGGCATGCATGAGACGCCGGAAGATGCTGTCGCCGTTGCCCGCGATCAGGGCGTAGCCGCCGTCGCCGCAGCGGTAGGCGTTGCTGGGCGCGATGCCCGGCAGGGCGCTGCCGGCGGGCCCGCGCACCGCGCCAAAGGCGCTGTATTCGGGCAGCAGGCTTTCCATGCAGTTGAACACGGCTTCGTACAGGGCCACGTCGATGACCTGACCGCGGCCGCTGCGCTGGCGTTCGTGCAGCGCCATCAGCACGCCGATGACGCCGTGCAGCGCGGCCAGCGTGTCGCCGAGGGAGACGCCCACGCGCACAGGCACCCGGCCGGGTTCGGCGGTGAGATGGCGCAATCCGCCCATGGCTTCGGCCACCACGCCGAAGCCGGGCTTGTCGCGCATCGGGCCGGTCTGTCCGTAGCCGCTCACACGCAGCATGATCAGGCGCGGGTTCAGGCGCAGCAGCTCGTCGGGGCCGAGTCCCCAGCCTTCCATCGCGCCAGGGCGGAAATTCTCGATCAGCACGTCGGCCTCGCGCGCGAGCGCGCGCACCAGCGACTGGGCTTCGGGGTCCTTGAGGTCCAGCGCGAGCGAGCGCTTGTTGCGCGACTGCACCTGCCACCACACCGAGGTGCCGTCCTTGAGCAGCCGCCACTTGCGCAGCGGATCGCCGGCGCCAGGGGGTTCGACTTTCACCACGTCCGCGCCGAAATCGGCCAGCGTCCGGGCGGCGAATGGGCCGGCAATGAGCTGTCCGAGTTCCAGCACCTTGAGGCCGGCGAGCGGGCCGGCCGGGGCGCAGCCGTCCGGGCCGAGTGGAGGGAAAGCCGTCGCGTTCACGCTTGCGATTTCTTCCGGGGAGCGGGCCGGGGAGCGAGCAGATCGTCGAGGTTCTTCACGATTTCGGCCTCGATGCGCTCTTTGAACGCGCCGAGCAGGAAGCCCAGCTTGGCGGTCAGCTCGAAATCGTCCGGTGTCACGCGCAGTGTGCCGCTGGCGCCGCTGCGGGTGAACTGCACTTCGTCTGCGGTGTCGCCTTCTTCGTAGGTGCAGCTCATGCCCAGGTCCCGTTCGGCTTCCTCGGCCCATTTGAACGCGACCTTGCGTGCCTTGGCCAGCCCCAGGTGGTGGTGGCGGTGGATATGGATATGGGACAAGGGTGGCTCCTTTGGTGTGGTGCGGGACGGGGACGTGGCGGCTCAGCCCGCGGCCAGCGCGCGACGGCGTTCGTCGGACGGCAGCGCCGCGAGCCGCCGGACCGCATCATAAAACCGGCGCCACCCCTCGGGCGTGGCGCCGCCCGAACGCGTGAACAGCGCCTCGAAGCCGGGGACGAGGTCATCGTAGGCGGCCAGCGCCCCGAAACTGGCATTGTTGGCGTCGGCGACCCAGGCGTCGTAGCCGCGCCAGCCTGCCGCGTCGCCCCCCAGGTCGACCTTGAGCGCGGCATAACGCGCCCGAAAGCGAGCCATGACTTCATTTTTGATAGCTGAAAGCCTAGAATTCACGATGGGATCTGCCCTGTTTTTCTCATAAATTTCGACCAACTCGGCCCGGGTGGCCCGCGTCAGCGAGCGGAAGGCTTCGCGCCGCCGTTGCACCATGGTCCAGGTTTCCCGCGCCCGTGGCCCGGCTTCGCTGGCCAGCCATTGCGCGGTGCCCAGCCGCTCGACGGCGGTGGCGAAGGACTCGTTGAAGGCCGTGTCGCCGCTGGCGTAGGCCACCTGGTGGGCGAGTTCGTGGAACATGAGGCGCGCCAGGTCCCCTTCGTGGCCGAGCGCAAAGGTGGACAGCAGCGGATCGCCGCCGGCCCAGTTCGTCCAACCCAGTGTGGAGTAGGCCGGCACGCCGTACACCGTGACTTCGAACGCCTGCGCCCGCAGCTGCGCGGCCATCGCGCGGGCGTCGGCTTCGCGGAAGTAGCCACGGTAGCCGACGCAGCCGGTCACCGGGAAGCACCAGGTCTTGACGGTGAGCGAGTCGGCGGGGGCGGCCACCACGTTCCACACGGCGTAGGGGCGGTGCAGGTCCGCGTAGCGGCGATAGCTGGCGTTGTCGGGCAGTTGCAGGGCATCGATCGCGAAGGCGCGCATGCGTTGCGCGAGGCGCAGCCGTTCCCGCAGGCGCTGGGGGGTGGCCGTGTCGGTCAGCCACGCGTCGATGGGGCGGGCCGCCTGCATCAGCGCCAGGTGGCCCTGGGTGGCCTGCCAGTAGTAGCCCACGGTGGCGCAGCCCGTCAGCCAGGGCAGCATGGCTGCCCCCAGCAGGCCCGCCAGACACCGTCTCGCGGTGTGCCACGCGGCCCGGGGTGGCGAGAGCGGGCTCATGCCAGCGCGGCGACCTCCACCAGGCAGTCGTAGAACACCGGGCCACGCCCCAGGTCGGTGAGTCGCTGGCTGGTGAGCTCGTTGACGTTGGTGCCGCGTGGCCCGAACTTGCGCCACCAGATGCCCAGCCCGTTGACGACGCCGGACCGGGCGCGCGGTGTGACCTCGGCCTGGCAGTGGTATTCGCCCCGTGCGTTGAAGACGCGCACCAGGTCGCCGCTGGCGATGCCGCGGGCCGCGGCGTCGTCGGGATGGATCTCCAGCAGGGGGGTGCCTTCGATGTCGCGCAGGCTCTTGACGTTGACGAACGTGGAATTGAGGAAGTTGCGCGCGGGCGGCGAGATCATGGCCAGCGGGTAGGCCGCGCTGCTGCCGGCGGGTTCGTGGTTCGGCAGGTGGTCGGGCCAGCCGTCCAGGCCCCGCGCGGCCAGACGGGCACTGAAGAACTCGCAGCGCCCGCTGGGCGTGGGAAAGCCGCCTTCGGCGAATGGCGCCTGCGGCACGGGCAGGGGGGCGAAGCCATGGGCCAGCAGTTCGTCGAAACGCACGGCGTCACCGAAGGCCACGCGGCACAGGGTTTCGTCGTCGTCGGCAAAACAGGGCTCGGTGAAGCCCATGCGCCGGGCCAGGGCGCGGAAGATATCGGTGTTGGTCCTGGCCTGTCCCACCGGGGCGATGGCGGGGCGGTTGAGCAGCACGTCGGTGTGGCCGTAGCTGCGGTGGATGTCCCAGTGCTCCAGTTGCGTGGTGGCGGGCAGAACGTAGTCGGCGTAATCGGCGGTGTCGGTCTGGAAATGCTCCAGCACCACCGTGAACAGGTCGTCGCGCGCGAAGCCGCGCACCACCTTGGCCGATTCCGGGGCCACGGCCACGGGGTTGCTGTTGTAGACGACCAGGGCTTCGATTTTCGGCCCGAAGTCTGGCGAGGTGTCGCGCGACAGGTCGTCTCCGAGGGTGATCATGTTGAGGGTTCGCGGCCGACGCGTGCCCAGCAGATCCGGCCGGTGCAGGGCCGCGTGGTTGACGGGGAAGTGGTCGGAGCTGCTCAGCAGCAGCCCCCCCGCGCGGTGGCGCCAGGCCCCCGTGAGCGCGGGCAGGCAGGCGATGGCGCGCGCCGCGTTGCCGCCGCCGTGCGTGCGCTGCATGCCGTAGTTCAACCGGATGGCGGCTGGCCGGATGGTGCCGTAGTCCCGCGCCAGGTCGATGATCTGCTGCACAGGAATGCCGCAGACCTGCGCCGCCCGCTGCGGCGGCCACTGCAGCGCCCGCTCGCGCAGGCCGTCCCAGCCCAGGGTGTGCGCGGCGATGTAGTCGTGGTCCAGCCAGTCGTGCACGATCAGCTCGTGCATCAGCGCCAGCGCCAGCGCGGCGTCGGTGCCAGGGCGCAGGGCGATGTGCTCGTGGCATTTGTCGGCGGTTTCGGTTCGGCGCGGATCGATGCAGACGACGCGAGCGCCCTCTCGCTTGGCCTGCTGCACGTGGCGCCAGAAATGCAGGTGGCTTGCGATCGGGTTGCTGCCCCAGATCAGGATCAGTCGGGATTCGGCGAAATGTTCCAGCCTCATGCCGACCTTGCCGCCCAGCGTCTGCACCATCGCCTCGCCACCGGCCGCCGCGCAGATGGTCCGGTCCAGGCGCGAGGCGCCGAGCCGGTGAAAGAACCGCGCGGCCATGCCTTCGCCCTGCACCAGGCCCATGGTGCCGGCGTAGCTGTAGGGCACGATGGCTTGCGCGTCGCGGGCCGCGATGGCCGAGAGCCGGGCCGCGATGTCGTCCAGCGCCGTGTCCCAGCCCACCGGTTCGAACCGTCCCGATCCCTTGGGGCCGATCCGCCGCAGAGGCTGCAGGATGCGTTCGGGGTGGTAGGTGCGCTCGGTGTAGCGTGAGACCTTGGTGCACAACACGCCCGCGGTGGCCGGGTGCGCCGGGTTGCCCTGCACGCGCACCGCCACCCCCTGGTCGACCGTGGTGAGCAGGGCACAGGTGTCGGGGCAGTCGTGTGGGCAGGCGCCGCGGACGATCCGATCCGGGGAAACGTGAATAAGTGCTGGTGGCATGTGGGCTTTTCTATGCGATAAAGTCGATTCTTTCACAAGCCCGTGACGCAGGTGCTTCCGGGTCTTTTCCGATCTCCCGGGTTCAACATGATTCAACGCTTGCCCAATCGCCGTCAGTTTTCCGTTGCCGCCGCTGCGGCCGTCGTGGCGGGTTTCCACCCCGCACGGGCCCAGGAAGACCGGCTGGTGCTGGGTCAGTCCGCGGCCTTCACCGGGCCCGCGGCGCAGCTTGGCATCCAGTTTCATCAGGGGGCCAAGCTGTACTTCGACCAGGTCAACGCGCAAGGTGGCATTCACCGCCGCGCCCTGCAGATTCGCCAGATGGACGATGGCTATGAGCCTGATCGCTGCGTGGAAAACACCCGCAAGCTCATCGGCGAGGAGGTGTTCGCGCTGTTCGGCTACATTGGCACGCCCACCAGCGTGATGGCGTTGCCGCTGGCCACGCGGGAGCGCGTGCCTTTCATCGCGCCATTCACGGGGGCCATGTCCCTGCGCGAGCCACTGAACAAGATGGCCTTCCACCTGCGCGCGTCCTATCACGACGAAACCGCGCTGATCGTGCGTCAACTGACCCATCTGGGCCTGAACAAGATCGCGGTGTTCTACCAGAACGACGCTTACGGCAAGGCCGGCCTTGACGGCGTGCTGCTGGCGCTGGCCGCGCAGCAACTCAAGCCGGTGGCCACCGCGACGGTGGAACGCAACTCGGTGGACGTGGCGAAGGCCGTGGCCACGCTCAACGCCGCAGCGCCCGATGCGGTGGTGCAGATCAGCGCCTACAAGTCCTGCGCGGCCTACATCCGCGCGGCGCGCAAGGCCGGGTACGGCGGCACGTTCTACAACGTGTCCTTTGTGGGCACGCAGGCGCTGGCGGATGAACTGGGCAAGGACGGCACGGGCGTGGTGGTGTCGCAAGTCGTGCCGTCGCCCTACAACGCGGCCAACGCGATCACGCGCGAGTTCGTCGCGGCCGCCAGGAAGGCGGGCGATGTGCAGGTCAACTACTCCAGCATGGAGGGCTATCTGGCGGCCAGGATGTTTGCCGAGGGGCTGCGCCGCGCGCCCAAGCCGACGCGGGAAGGGTTGATTGCGGGGTTGGAGGCGGTCGGGGACACCACGTTCGGGGGGTTCCAGGTGTCACTGTCGGCGACGGACCACGTGGCGTCGAAGTTTGTCGAGCTGTCGATGCTGACGGGCGACGGCCGCGTGCGAACCTGAGCGGGCGCCGCGCCACGGCCCCTCATGCGAGGGTGGTCGAATGCGCCAGGCCCTGCAGGAAGCGTTCGCAGCGCGCCAGCTGCTCCAGGCTGACATATTCGTCGGGTTGGTGCGCCTGAGCGATATGCCCGGGGCCGCAGACCACGGTGGGAATGCCGGCCCGCTTGAACAGCCCGGCTTCCGTGCCGAACGCGACCTGCGTGGTGCGGTCCTCGCCGCAGAGGCGCTGGGCCAGGCGGGCGACGGGCTCGGTGCTCGAGGCGAGAAAGCTGGGCACCTCGCAGATCGTCTCGAAGTGGAAGCCGGCATCGGGCGCCACGCGCCGCATGGCCGGCTCCAGCGCGCTAGCGTGCGCCAGCACGGCCTGCTGCATGGCCTGCGCGTCCGCGGTGGGCAGATCGCGGAACTCATAGCGGAACTCCGCGTCGCGCGGCACGACGTTGTCGGCGATGCCGCCATGGAATTGCCCCACGCTCACGGTGGAGAACGGCACGTCGAAGCCCTCGTAGCGTGGCTCCTCGCGCTCGAATCGTTCGCCCATGTCGCGCAGCGTGCACACCAGGCGCGCGGCCATTTCGATGGCGTTGACCGACTGGGGCGTGAGCGAGGAATGAGCCTCCTTGCCCTTCACGCAGCAGCGGTAGCGGTACACGCCCTTGTGCGCAATGGCGGGCACCATGCCCGTGGGTTCGCCGATGATGCAGGCGGTGGGCTGGATGCCCGCTTCGCGCAGGTCGGCGATCAGCTCCCGCACACCCAGGCAGCCCACCTCTTCGTCGTAGCTGAACGCGAAATGGACCGCATGGGGGGCCGGGCTGTCCAGAAACGTCTGCGCCTGCGCCAGCGCGAGGGCGATGAAGCTTTTCATGTCGGCCGAGCCCCGGCCGTGGAGGCGCCCGTCCCGCACGGTGGCCGACAGGGGGTCGACCGACCAATCCTGTCCGTCCCAGGGCACGGTGTCGGTATGGCCCGAGACGATCACGCCCGCGGGCTTGCCCTCGCCCAGCGTGGCGAACAGGTTGGCCTTGGTGCGGTCCGCGTTGAAGGTCAGCCGCGAGGCCACGCCAAGTCGGCGCAGTTCGTCGCGGATGAAGTGGATGAGTTCGAGGTTACTGTGGTCGCTGACCGTGTGCATCTGCACCAGTGTGCGGGCCAGTTCTAGGGATCGGGAAGACAGCATGGGTGCATTCTCCGGGAAATTCCCGAGATCCGCCGCGCCCTTTGGCACCTTCGCGGCAGGCAGACCGGGCCGACTCTGGCTAGACTGTAGGGATGAAACTCATCGACTC
>JAEWVY010000176.1 GCA_023396625.1 Pseudomonadota bacterium
CCATACAACCGGAAGCACTGGATGGTGGCCAGAAAAGTCGGCCCCTCGACGATGACCTTGTCACCGGGGGAGATCAGTGTCTTGCCCAGCAGATCCAGCGCCTGCTGGCTGCCCGTGGTCACGATGAGATCGTCGGAAGCCACATCCCTGGCGCCCTTGGCCACCATGAACGCCGCCAGCTGCTCGCGCAAGGGCGCGTAGCCTTCGGTGGCGCCATATTGCAACGCGCCGCCAGGCTCCTCATCCAGCGCCATATTGACTGCTTCGCGAATGCCCGCCACGTCGAACATCGCACTGTCCGGAAACCCCCCGGCAAAACTGATGATGCCGGGTTTGCCCAGCAGCTTGAAGAGCTCGCGGATGGCGGAGGTTTCGACATTGTTGAGGCGATCGGCAAACTGAATGGGCATGAAAATATCTCTCGGGTGCAACGCGGTGGACAAGGCGCCATTGTCGCCAAACTTCGCAGCGCGGCACGCGTCCCTCGGTGTTTCGTCGCGACGGCATACACTGCGTGGCATGAAAACCGCGCTTGTCGAACCTTTTTTCGCCGCCTTGCGCGCCGCCAATCCCCAGCCTAGCACGGAGCTGGAATACACGAACGCATTCGAACTGCTCGCGGCTGTGCTGCTCTCGGCGCAGGCCACCGATGTGGGTGTGAACAAGGCGACGCGCCGGCTGTTTCCTGTCGCGAACACGCCGCAGAAAATGCTCGATCTGGGGCTCGAAGGGCTGGAGTCCTATATCAAGAGCATCGGCCTCTACCACAGCAAGGCGCGCCATCTCCTGGAAGCCTGCCAGATCCTCGTGGCGCGACACGGTGGCGAAGTGCCTCGCACGCGCGAGGCACTCGAGGCCCTGCCCGGCGTCGGCCGGAAAACCGCGAACGTGGTCTTGAACGTGGCGTTTGGCGAGCCCACGATGGCGGTGGACACGCACATTTTCCGGGTCGGCAACCGCACGGGGCTTGCACCCGGGAAAACACCGCGTGAAGTCGAAATGCAACTCCTTGAACGTGTGCCCACGCCGTATCGGGAGCACGCGCACCACTGGTTGATCCTTCTGGGTCGCTACATCTGCCAAGCGCGCAAACCCCAGTGCTGGCACTGCGCCGTGGCAGCCTACTGCGACTTCAAACCCAAGACGCCGGCGCCATGATCTCTCTGCGCTAAGGCGCGGTCGCCTGCCTCACGGCATGTTCCCATTCAGCCATGCGCTCGCGCATGCGCGGGCCGGTATCGGCAGGGCAGAAAGTCCGCTCCACCTGCCAATGCTGGGTCAACTCGTCAAGACCGCCGTAGACGCCTGACCCGAGGCCCGCCAGATAGGCTGCTCCAAGCGCCGTGGTCTCGATCACTTTCGGACGAACCACCGGAATCCCCAGCAAATCAGCCTGAAACTGCATGAGCAGGTCGTTGACGCAGGCCCCGCCGTCCACCCGCAGTTCCCGCACCGGGCTGCCTCCCCCTTGCGTGGCATCCCGGCTCATGGCCTGAAGCAGCGCGGCGCTCTGGAAGGCGATGCTCTCCAGCGCCGCGCGCGCAATGTGGGCCAGTGTCGTGCCGCGGGTGATGCCTGTGATCGTGCCACGGGCATCAGGATTCCAGTAGGGCGCGCCCAGTCCGGTGAACGCGGGCACCAGCATCACGCCACCTGTATCAGCCACGGTTTCGGCCAACGCCTGGACCTGGGCACTGGACTGAATGGCCCCAAGCCCATCGCGAAGCCACTGGATCACGGCACCTGCCACGAAAACGCTGCCCTCGATGGCATATTTCAGTTGCTGATCCGTCTGTGCCGCGCACGTGGTGAGCAGTCCATTGGCGGAGGCCTGGAAACGCTCCCCCGTGTGCATCAACATGAAGCAGCCCGTGCCATACGTATTCTTGGCCATGCCTGCCGAAAAGCAGGCCTGCCCGAACAATGCACTCTGTTGGTCGCCCGCCACGCCACCAATGGGGATCGACGCACCGAGCAAATCCGCCTTCACGCTGCCGAAATCGGCGCTGGAAGGCTGCACACGAGGCATCAGGCTGGGCGGAATATGGAGAAGCTCCAGAAGCTCGGCATCCCATGCATTGGTCGCGACATTGAACAACATCGTGCGCGAGGCATTGGTGACGTCAGTGGCGTGGACAGCGTGCGCGCGTGTACTGTCCTCACTGCCCCCCGTGAGTTGCCACACAAGCCAGCTGTCCACTGTGCCAAAAGCCAGTTCACCTGCCTCGGCCATGGCTCTGGCACCAGGCACGTGATCGAGAATCCACTGCAGTTTTGTGCCCGAAAAATAGGCATCCACGAGCAGTCCTGTTTTTACGTGGATCAGATCGGCCTTGCCTTCGGCCCGAAGCTGAGCACAGGCAGGTTCCGCGCGCCGATCCTGCCAGACAATGGCGTTATACAGCGGGGCACCGGTCTTGCGGTTCCAAACCACCGTGGTTTCCCGCTGATTCGTGATACCCAGCGCGTGAATCTCGCGTGCCTCGAGTCCCGCCTTGGCGAGGGCCTCTCGAGCTGTCGCCAATTGGGTCCGCCAGATGACCATGGGATCATGCTCCACCCATCCAGGCTGAGGATAGATCTGAGGCAGTTCCTGCTGCGCCATCGCAACGATACGGCCCTCCCGGTCAAACACGATGCTGCGGGAACTCGAAGTCCCCTGATCAAGCGCCAACAAATAGGTCATTCGGAAAAACTCCAGCCACCGGGATTCAGTTCACACAGACATCAAGTTGGACACCGGCTTCCGCCAGCAATGCGGGAAAAGGTGCGGGAGGGGCCGCATCGGTGAACAGTCGGTCAATCTGTGCCAGCGTGGCCACTTCCACCATGGCGGGACGGTTGAATTTGCTGACATCGGCAGCCAGCCAGACCTCGCGGGAGTGGTCGATGATCGTTTGCGCGACCTTCACCTCCCTGAAATCGTAGTCACGCAAGGAGCCATCCGACTCGATTCCAGAAATCCCGATCAGCGCCAGATCCACCTTGAACTGCCGAATGAAATCCACTGCGGCCTCACCGACGATGCCGCGGTCCCGGGGACGCACAACCCCCCCCGCCACAATGACTTCAAATCTGGCATTCCGGCTGAGGATGGCGGCCACGTTCAGATTGTTCGTGATCACCCGCAAGCCCTCATGGCGCAGCAAGGCTTCGGCGATCGCCTCCGTGGTGGTGCCGATATTCAGAATCAAGGAGCAGTCGTTGGGCACCTGCGCGGCCACAGCCTTGGCGATCCTCCGTTTGCCCTCCGCATGCAGGCTCTGGCGCTGGGTATGCGCGATGTTCTCGATGGTGGAACTTGGCACCCGGACCCCCCCGTGAAACCGCGTCAGGGTTCCCGCCTCGGCCAGCCGCTGCACATCCCTGCGCATCGTCTGCAGGGTGACAGACAGTTCCTCAGCCAATTGCTCGACGGTCACCGTGCCCCTCGCACGAACCACATCGATGACCTTGAGTTGACGAGGATTGAAATTCATGGGACCCAGCATAGCTGCCACTGCGGTTGATTACTTTAAAAGGAATAGAAGCGAAAAAATTAAGGGAAAACCATAAGCAAATCAGAAAACAAGGGAACAATAATGGAAAAATAACGAACAGGCCATCCAGTCGGTACCAAATCAGGGCATCGACGCGAACAACAAGGTGAAAGGTCCTCTGATGCAGTTGGTATTGGAAGGCATCAGCAAAAGCGTGGGAGCAGAGTCATGGCTGTACCCCATGAATCTTGCGCTGCAGGGAGGGGGTGTCACCGTGTTGCTGGGTGCCACCCAATCCGGGAAGACCAGCCTGATGCGGATCATGGCGGGATTGGATGCCCCGACCCGGGGGCAGGTGCGTGTGGACGGAAAGGATGTGACCGGCATGCCTGTACGCAAGCGTGACGTGTCCATGGTCTACCAGCAATTCATCAACTACCCGTCCATGACAGTCGCACGCAATATTGCGTCACCCCTGCTGCTGAGAAAAGAAGCCAACGTCGACCAAAGGGTGCGGGAACTGGCCCGGCGACTGCACATCGACATGTTCCTTGATCGCTATCCCGCCGAGTTGTCCGGAGGCCAGCAGCAACGGGTCGCACTCGCGCGCGCACTGGCCAAGCGAGCCCCCTTGATGCTGCTCGACGAGCCCTTGGTCAATCTCGACTACAAGTTGCGTGAAGAGTTGCGGGACGAGCTCTCGGCACTTTTTGCCGCCGGCGAATCGACCGTCGTGTATGCCACCACCGAACCAGGAGAGGCGTTGCTCCTGGGCGGCCATACGGCTGTCCTGGACCAGGGCGAATTGCTGCAGTATGGCCCCACGGCCGAAGTGTTTCATCACCCCAACTCATTGCGGGTGGCCCGCGCGTTCAGCGACCCGCCAATGAATCTGATTCCCTCCAGGGTTTCTCCACATGGCGTGCAATTGCAGGGAGGAATCGAATACCCTGAGCAAGGCGGCCAGCCCCTCTCGCGGACCGGTTCGAGTTCACCGGAGAGCATTACCCTGGGATTGCGTGCCGGCGCGCTTCACGTTCACGCCCAGCCCGGGGATGTGGCATTGCCTGGGCAAGTGGAACTGGCGGAAATATCCGGCTCCAACACGTTCGTGCATGTGAAGACCTCCGCGGGCGAGTTGGTGGCGCAGTTGACGGGTGTTCACTACTTTGAATTGGGCGCATCGATCACGCTGCACTTCAGTCCGGCACAGGCCTATATCTTCGATTCGACAGGCGCATTGCAGCGCGCGCCGGACCGGAACCGGGAACACTGACATGGCCCGCATCGAACTTGATCTGGCGCATGCCTATCGCGCCAATCCCACCCAGGACAGCGACTATGCGTTGCTTCCGCTGAAAATGACTTTCGAGGACGGCGGCGCCTACGCCCTGCTCGGGCCCTCTGGCTGTGGCAAAACCACCATGCTCAACATCATGTCCGGTCTGCTGTCCCCCTCACATGGCACAGTGATGTTCGATGGTCGAGACGTGACCGGGCGCAGTCCCCAGGAGCGGAATATCGCCCAGGTCTTCCAGTTTCCCGTGATCTACGACACGATGACCGTTGCCGAAAACCTCGGCTTCCCTCTGCGCAACCGGAAGGTTCCCGAAGACCAGATCCGCAAGCGCGTCGGTGAAATTGCCGAAATGCTCGACATGAGCGGTCAGCTCGACCAGCGTGCGGCCGGTCTGGCCGCCGACGCTAAGCAGAAAATTTCCCTGGGCCGGGGCCTGGTGCGCTCCGATGTCTCAGCCGTGCTGTTCGATGAACCCTTGACGGTGATCGACCCCCACCTGAAGTGGCAGTTGAGAAGAAAGCTCAAGCAGATACATCACGAGCTCAAACTCACACTGATCTACGTCACCCACGACCAGGTCGAGGCACTGACTTTCGCCGATCAGGTGGTGGTGATGACCCGTGGACGCACAGTCCAGATCGGCCCGGCGGACGCGTTGTTCGAGCGCCCTCAGCATACGTTCGTCGGTCATTTCATCGGTTCGCCTGGCATGAATTTCTTGCCCGGCACCCGGCACGAAAACGAACTGGAGGTTGCTGGATTTCGGCTGCAGATACCGCAAGGCCAACGCGTCCCGACAGTCCCATTCAAACTGGGCATCCGGCCCGAATATGTCGAGGTCGCCGGTCAGGCGGCCACGGGTGCCGTGCCTGCGGCAGTCCAACAGTTACAGGACATCGGAACCCATCTCATGCTGACGGCAATCATTCAAGGTCATGTGGTGAAAGCGCGCCTGGCCCCTGAAACCTCAGCGATGGCGGTTGGATCGACAGTGTGGTTGCGCCTGGTTGGCCCCCATACCTGCTTCTACGTCGACGAGGAACTGGTGTCATGAGCGCCCCGCAAAAGCCAACGAACCAGAAGGCCTGGTTCCTCATCCTGCCTGTCATTGTGTGCGTGGCATTCTCGGCCATCCTGCCCTTGATGACCGTCGTGAATTACTCGGTCCAAGACATCATTTCGCCGGAGCGGCGGGTGTTTGTGGGCACGGAATGGTTCGCCGCCGTGATGCGAGACCAGGAACTCCACGGCGCTCTGTTGCGGCAGTTGCTGTTCTCGCTGGCTGTGCTGATGGTCGAAATCCCGTTGGGCATCCTGCTTGCCCTGTCCATGCCACAACAAGGCTGGAAATCCTCGGCTGTGCTGGTGGTCGTGGCCCTGTCTCTGCTGATTCCTTGGAACGTGGTCGGCACCATATGGCAAATCTATGGTCGCGGTGACATCGGCCTCCTGGGCGCGATGCTGCAGCGTATCGGCATCGACTACAGCTACACCGGCAATGCCACCGATGCCTGGCTGACAGTGCTGATCATGGATGTCTGGCACTGGACGCCCCTGGTGGCGCTGCTGTGTTTTGCCGGATTGCGGAGCATTCCCGACGCCTACTACCAAGCGGCCCGCATCGATGGGGCTTCCAAATTCGCCGTTTTCCGGTTTATCCAGTTACCCAAAATGCGGGGGGTCCTGGTCATCGGTGTGTTGCTGCGCTTCATGGACAGTTTCATGATCTACACGGAGCCCTTTGTGCTCACCGGAGGCGGGCCGGGCAATGCCACGACGTTCCTGAGCCAATACCTGACGCAGAAAGCCGTAGGGCAATTCGATCTCGGCCCTGCTGCGGCGTTTTCACTGATCTATTTTCTGATCATCCTGTTGCTCTGCTTCGTTCTCTACAACTGGATGCAGGGTGCGGGAGCACAAGAGTCCCAGGAGAGTGCTCATGCATGAAAGCCGCTTCCACAAGCGCTCCATTTTTCTGGCGCTCTACCTGGCCTTTGCCCTGTTGCCCATTTACTGGATGGTCAATATGAGCTTCAAGACCAACGAGGAAATTCTTTCAAGTTTCTCGTTCTTTCCCCAGCACTTCACCTTAAACAATTACAAGACGATCTTCACGGACTCCTCTTGGTATTCGGGCTACATCAACTCATTGATCTACGTAGCCATCAACACGATCATCTCGGTCACCGTCGCCTTGCCGGCAGCCTATGCATTTTCCCGCTATCGCTTCCTCGGGGACAAGCATGTGTTCTTCTGGCTCCTCACGAACCGGATGACTCCGCCGGCCGTGTTTCTTCTTCCATTCTTCCAGCTCTACTCGACAGTCGGCTTGATGGACACCCACATTGCCGTGGCGCTGGCCCATCTTCTGTTCAACGTCCCCTTGGCTGTCTGGATTCTGGAAGGCTTCATGAGCGGTATCCCACGGGAATTCGATGAAACTGCGTACATCGATGGCTATTCATTTCCTCACTTCTTCGTCAGCGTCTTCCTCCCGCTGATCAAGGCTGGCGTGGGAGTCGCGGCTTTCTTTTGGTTCATGTTAAGCTGGGTTGAATTGCTGCTGGCACGCACCCTGACGAGCGTGAACGCAAAACCCATCGTTGCCACCATGACCCGCACGGTGTCCGCTTCGGGCATGGACTGGGCCACACTGGCGGCCGCGGGCGTGCTGACCATCGTCCCTGGCGCGATCGTGATCTGGTTTGTGCGTCACTACATCGCGAAAGGTTTCGCGATGGGACGTGTCTGAGGAGCCCCCGATGTTCGAATGGATGGCCTGGACCTTGCCGGTGGCGATATTTTTCATCTCTATCGGCCTGATGTTGGTGGGCATGACGGCCTGGGAAATTTTTTCCCCCACTGTCGAAAGAAAAGGTTTTCTTCCCATGAAAACAACTCGGGGAGACCGACTTTTCATTGGTCTTTTGGCCGCGGCCTATCTGAATCTCGCATTTGTGGGCTTCAGTGGACGCCTCGGTGAGTGGCTGCGTCTTGAAGCCGAGCCATCGATCTGGATCAGCTTCGTGGCATCCATCGCTCTACTCGTTCTGGTCATGCGCAAGGGATGAACCCAACAGGCTTTCGGCTTGATCCACTCCCGGAGCCGGACACCTTTCACAAAAAAACGGGAGTGGGCACTTGAGGAGTCAGGTTATGAAGATTCGGTACACGTCAGTAGCGCTCGCGGCAACCTTGGTTGCCGCGAGCGCCGCGCAGGCGGGAGAGGCGGAAGCCAAGAAGTGGATCGACGGCGAATTTCAGCCTTCGACCCTGTCCAAGGAAAAGCAGATGGCCGAGATGAAGTGGTTCATCGATGCGGCCGCCAAGCTCAAGGCCAAAGGCGTGAAGGAAATCGCCGTGGTCTCCGAAACCATCACCACGCACGAATATGAAAGCAAGACGCTGGCCAAGGCTTTCAGCGAGATCACCGGCATTGCCGTCAAGCACGACCTGATTCAGGAAGGCGACGTGGTCGAGAAACTGCAGACTTCCATGCAATCCGGCAAGTCCATCTATGACGGATGGATCAGCGATTCCGATCTGATCGGCACCCACTATCGGTATGGCAAGATCATGAACCTGACCGATTACATGACCGGCAAAGGCAAGGAATGGACCAATCCTGGCCTTGATCTCAAGGATTTCATCGGCACCAGCTTCACCACGGGTCCGGACAAGAAACTCTATCAGCTCCCCGACCAGCAGTTTGCCAACCTGTACTGGTTTCGTGCCGACTTGTTCGAACGCAAGGATCTGAAGGACAAGTTCAAAGCCAAATACGGTTACGAACTGGGAGTTCCGCTGAACTGGAGCGCCTACGAGGACATTGCCGAATTCTTCTCCAACGACGTCAAGACCATTGACGGCAAGCCCATCTATGGCCATATGGACTATGGCAAGAAAGACCCCTCGCTTGGCTGGCGCTTCACCGACGCCTGGCTGTCGATGGCCGGCACGGCAGACGTTGGCATCCCGAATGGCAAGCCCGTGGATGAATGGGGCATCCGTGCCTCGGCCGACGGCTGCCACCCTCTGGGCGCATCGGTCTCGCGAGGAGGCGCAACAAACTCTCCCGCCGCCGTCTACGCACTGACCAAGTACGTGGACTGGATGAAGAAGTACGCGCCAAAAGAAGCCACGGGCATGACCTTTGGTGAAGCCGGGCCGGTTCCCGCACAGGGCCAGATCGCGCAGCAAATCTTCTGGTACACCGCCTTCACCGCAGACATGACCAAACCAGGCCTGCCGGTGGTGAACGCCGATGGAACGCCGAAGTGGCGCATGGCTCCCGGCCCCAACGGGCCCTACTGGAAACAGGGCATGCAAAACGGCTACCAGGACGTCGGTTCATGGACCTTCTTCGACAAGCACGATGAAAACCGAACCGCCGCGGCTTGGCTCTATGCGCAGTTCGTGACCGCCAAGACCACATCGCTGAAAAAAACCCTCGTTGGCCTGACCCCGATTCGTGAGTCGGACATCCGGAGCAAGGCCATGACAGACATGGCACCCAAGCTTGGAGGATTGGTCGAGTTCTATCGCAGCCCTGCTCGCGTCGCGTGGACACCGACCGGAACCAACGTGCCGGACTACCCCAAGCTGGCCCAGCTATGGTGGAAAAATGTCGCCGAGGCCGTCACTGGCGAAAAAACCCCGCAAGGCGCAATGGACAACCTGGCTGAAGAAATGGACCAGGTAATGGCACGACTCGAGCGCGCCGGCATGGCACGCTGCGCCCCCAAGCTGAACCCCAAGGGCGATCCCGCCAAGTACCTGAGCGACAAATCGGCGCCGTGGAAGAAGCTGGCGAATGAAAAGCCCAAAGGTGAAACCATCAACTACGACAAGTTGCTCCAGGCCTGGAAAGACGGCAAGGTCCGTTGAACCTGGCGCAAAGCTTCAAATTCCGGTCGCCTGAAATCCGGCGGCCGGTCTCTCCAAACCCGCGCCGCCCCAGGGCGGCGCACTGAATGAATGCAGAAGTGGGCGGCACGCATGCCGACCCACTGGAATTTATGAGTGAAGTTCGCCCCCCCCTGAGCACCCATCGCCAGACTCTGCTGGACCAGCTGGCTCACACGCATCAATGTGACCTTGTCATCATTGGAGGAGGGGCCACGGGACTGGGGGTGGCACTCGACGCAGTGCTCAGGGGATTGAAGGTGGTTCTGATCGAATCACATGATTTCGCCAAGGGGACCTCCTCGCGCGCCACCAAGCTCGTGCACGGTGGCGTTCGCTATCTCGCCCAAGGAAATATCTCTTTGGTCAGGGAGGCGCTCCATGAACGCACGACCTTGCTCAGCAATGCTCCCCATCTGGCGCAACCGCTCCCATTCGTGATGCCGTCCTACCACTGGTGGGAAACACCGTTCTATGGCCTGGGGTTGAAGGCTTACGACATGCTCGCGGGAAAGGCCGGGTTAGGCTCCACCCGGTTTCTCGACCGGTCCGAAACACTGGCCTGTCTGCCCAGCGCCAATCCAGATCATCTGTACGGTGGCGTGAAGTACTGGGACGGCCAGTTCGATGATGCGCGTTTGGCCCTGGCCCTGGCCAGAACGGCGGCAGCGTCCGGTGCCCTGCTGCTGAACTATTGCGAAGCCGTGGGGCTGATCCACGAAGAAGGGCGGGTGGCGGGCGTTCACTGTCGGGACACTGAAACAGGACAGAATTTCGAACTCCGCGCATCCTGTGTCATCAACGCAACCGGCGTATGGGTTGATGCGCTTCGCGCCTGGGATGCTCAAGCCTGCGGACGAACCAGTGCTCCCATCGTGGCACCGAGCCAGGGCGTGCATCTGGTCGTGGACCGGTCTTTCTTCCCTGGCGATCATGCCCTGCTGGTCCCGAAGACCGCCGACGGTCGTGTGCTGTTTGCCGTGCCCTGGCTGGGGAAGGTGATTCTGGGAACCACCGATACACCCAGGCAGGATCTGGCCCGTGAGCCAGCGCCTTTCGCCGACGAAGTGGCCTTCATCCTCAACGAATCCGCGCGCTACCTGCAACGCGCTCCTCGCCGGGAGGATGTCCGCAGCGTGTGGGTGGGATTGCGCCCCCTTGTCAAACCGGCGGAAGACGACGGTGGTGGCACAAAGGGCATCAGCAGAGAGCATACGGTCGCCATCAGCAAATCCGGACTGGTCACAGTGACGGGTGGCAAATGGACCACCTATCGCGCCATGGCAGAGGATGTCCTTGAAAAATGCCAGGCGTCGGGACTGCTGACTGACCTGCCCGACGCAAACACCTCGCGACACAGGCTGATTGGCGCACCACCAGCCGGAACACCCACGACACGAATCAGTGAGGCCCCAGGCCCTCACCTCTACGGCGAAGAACGCGTGTTCATCGACCAGCTCCCGGGCTCGTCTCGCCTCGTTGCGCCGCATCTGACCGAGGCCATGGTCCGCTTTGCCGCCCGACATGAGTATGCCCGCACGGTCGAGGACGTGCTGGCTCGTCGCAACCGACTCCTGTTTCTGGATGCACGTGCCGCTGCGGCCGCAGCGCCCGCGGTGGCCAGCCTCCTGCGCGAGGAAATTGACTCGCCGGTTGCCGAGAATGATTTCCTAGCATTGGCTGAACAGTATTCGACCCTGCCGTAGCCTGCGCGGACCCCGCCCGGCGGCACCGGCAGCGGATACAGCCACCTGGACGACCCACCATTCCCCCCAGGCTGGGGCTTCGCTGGGCCACTGGCTTGCGCTTTCCAGGGGCTTGCCGGGGCAGTCAATGAGATGGGTTGCTGCCCGGATCACGCCTGCATGGGTGATCCACACCACATCCCCCGGCGCGTTTGCCGACCCGGCGGCCCGGCATGCGATGTGGCACGTGTCCGCCAAAGCTGCTGCCACTCGGCCGATTACTTGCTGTGCGCTCTCGCGCCCCCCAAAACGATGCCCTGGAAAATCAGCGGACCAGGCTTGCAGCGCCTCACGCGGAATACGTGCCCACGGCCACCCCTCCCACCGGCCAAAGTCCATTTCATTCAGCCGGGTATCGGTCCTCAGTCTCAGGTCTGGCCTGAGGCGGACCAGATCCTCCGCCAGGCGCCCCGCGCGCCGCAGGCCCGACACGACAAGTCCAGCGCCAGAAGGAACCACAGCGGCCAAACGGGTCGCGGCATGGGCACTTCCGGCGGCATCGGCGTCCACATCCAGAGCGCCATAACACACGCCCTCCGCCACCAGCGGCCGCGCGTGGCGAACCAGCCAAAGGTTGATCGGCATGTTCATTGCGCCAGCAGAAATGCGAAATAGAACGCCAGTTCGCTGACCTGCTGGGTGGCCCCCAGGGTATCCCCTGTGAAACCGTGCAAGCGTCGGCGCGACAGGCGCAGCATCCACGCGTATCCGGCAAAAGCCCCCACGACAGCCACGAACCAGCTGATATCTGGCCACAACCCCGCCACCAGAGCCAGGGCCAGGGCCCACCAGAGCAGCCCCGTCAATAGACCGGCCCATCCCAGACCGCCAACCACCAGCCCGGATTTCGACGAAGCGGCCTCACCCACGTAGGGCAATGCATGAACCATCAAGAGTGGCATGAACCGCGAAGTCACCTGCCCCGCAAACAATGCACAGGCAGCCGCCCATGGATTGAATTGCACCAGTGCGGCCAGCAGCGCCACCTTTGCCAACAGGGCCAGTATCAAAGCAAGGGCACCGTACGAGCCGATGCGTGAATCCTTCATGATCTCCAGCACGCGCGCCTGACTGGATGAGCCGCCCAATCCGTCGGCCAGGTCCGCCAGGCCATCCTCGTGAAAGGCGCCTGTCATCAGCACCCCGACCCCCGTGCTGACAATGGCCGTCACCCATGTCGCCGCAGGCACGTGGGGCAGCCATTGGTAGACACCGATGAGCACGCCGGCCCCCCCTCCTCCGACCAGCCACCCCACGCCTGGCAAATGTGCGACGCCTGCGCGCAACGTCGACGGGCTGAATCCCACCCACGAGGCCAGCCGCCCCGTCACCGGGATGCGGGTAAAGAACTGCACCGCCAGCAGGTAGCGGCGAATGAAACGCGTCA
>JAEWVY010000177.1 GCA_023396625.1 Pseudomonadota bacterium
GGCTGGCGCAGGCCTTGAAGTCCAGGGCGCCGGGGCGCAGCCCGGGGGCCGGGCGCGGCACGTAGACCGGGCCGTACATCACGTCGACCTGGCGCGGCGCCGCGATGGGGCCGCACCACGCTGACGCGCGGGCCGGGTCTTGCGCCGTGGCGGGGTCCGCGAACACGTGACCGGGCCGGGCCCAGACGCGGTCGATGCCACGCCCGTCGCTCACCAGCATTCCCAGGCGCACGGCCTGGCGTAGCCCTTCGCGCATGGACCGTGTCTCGCGGCGGCAGTCCTCGTCTTCCACGAAGATGTCGATGATTTCGATCCATTCCACCGGGCGCGCCTGGCGCAGGATGTAGTCGACGGCGGCGCGCACGGCGGCGGTCATGGGCGCGGCGGCGGATGTCTTGCGAACGCCTCCATCGACTGCATGGTCATCCGGTGGCTGGTGCGCGTCATGCCCTGCCTGTCGCTGCTCGCAGCCTGGCTTGGCCTGGCATAGCCCCAGCACCGCGCAGGAACGGTGGCCATGGTTGCATTCGGCGGCGCTCATGCGGTGACGCTCCTGTCGCCACGCATGCCCTGGAACCAGGCGTAGTCAATGAGGGCAAAGCGCAGGGCCTCGCGGCGGCCGATGCCGAAGCCGTTTTGCAGGCAGCGCGCGCGGCGGGTGATCCATCGAAGTGGCGGCCGCTGATAGTTCGGTTCCGTGCTCATGACAAGCCCTTCCAAAAGCTGGTGGCGCGGGCGGTGGCGCGGATCTGTTGCGACACCAGCGCATCCAGTTCGTTGCGAAGCTGGGCCATGTGTTCGCGATGCAGGTCACGCTCACGGTCCATGTAGGTGGCGACAAGCCGGATGCGGCGGGCCACCCAGGCTTCGCGCACCGCATGCGCCAAGCCAACGGGGCCGCCGATGGCGAGCATCTTTAAAACGTTCATGGGGTCTCCTGTGGGTCCGGGGTGCTGTGGATGGAAATGACCTTGGTGCGCGGCTTGACCACACGCGCTACCGGTGGCGCACTGGCCGCCTTGTGGGGGCACTGGCGGCATGCCTGCCAGTGCTGCATGGCGCGCGGGCTGCCGATAGGCGGCGGGCGGTGGGCATAGAGGCGGCACTGATCGGCTGTGATGACCTGTTCCTCGCCGCCGTCCTCCTCGGTCAGGTGCGGGCAGATGTAGCGGCCAAAGGTGTGCACTACCCGGTCAGCGATGCGGCGTGTGCTGGCGGTGCCTTTGCCGTATTCACCGCTCCCGTTGAGCACCTGGCTGAGCGCCGCAGGGCTGATGCCAAGCTGACCGGCAATCCGGGTGCGGCTTGTGCCCTGAGTTCTGGACTCGAGCAGCACGAACCACGTTTCTGATTGATAGGCGGGGGTGCTCACGTCGGCCTCCCGTCGTGATCGCCGCAGCCGGATCGCCGCTGAGCCTTTGGCGTCCAGGCTGGAGGCACCGGCCCCACGTCGCGCACCAAGACGTAGCGCTTGCAGCCGTTGGGCAGCCGCCGCGCGCTTTCCTTCACAACCCCGATCTGCGCCCAGCGGTGGAAGTAGCGCTTGGCGGTGCCTGCGGCCTTGCGCACCTCGTCATCGCGGCCCGCATCCACCAAGGTGGCTGCGGCTGTTTCGCTGTCGAGCATCCGGCGTGCGCGCAGCAGCGCCCACAGGCGAGAGATAAATGCCCCGGCCTGGATAGCGCGATTCTTGCCATGCGGTCCCTTCGGCCCGCTTTTGAGTTGACGCCCACTGCCAGCGGCCAGAATCGCGGCCGCCCCGGACTTGGTCACGGTGTAAACCCCTTGGGACTCGGCGTTGTCGGAGAGGCGCGTGGTCGCGGTGACAAAACCCATTTCCACCAGCGGCTTGGACGCGCTCCAGGCGTTGGGCTTGCCCTTGAGCTGGGGAACCCAGACCATCAAGTCGGCCGACGTGAACGTGTCGCGCTCCCGCAAGCCGCGTGCCGCCAGGGCGGCCAGCGTGGGGCCGGTAATCCAGACATCCCTTGGCATTTACTCGATCCCCCGCCGACGGCCGAGCTGCACGCCGGTGAACTCGGTGCACAGTGGCCGGCCCTTGAGGTGCTCGGCAGTGACCGTGCTCCAGCTGTTGGCCTGGGCCCACTGCTCGATGTTGGCGATGGCATTGAGCACCAGACGCATGCGGCCATTGGCCTGGGCGAGCAGTTCGGGAAGCACCTCGTCGGCAAGGGGAACCTCGCACTTTGCGGCGACCGTGGCCTTCACGTCGGCCAGCGACAGGGGCATCAACTCGACCACCTTGGCCACGCGGCTGGCAATGTGGCCGTGGCGCGCCACCTTCATGGGGAAGTGTTCCATGCCCACCAGGAAGCACATCGTGCCGGTCAAATCGGTGATGTCGCGGATCACTTCCAGCAAACTGGCGCTGGTGCCCACCAGGAAGTCGGCCTCATCGACGATCAGCGGCACCATGTCCACCGCCAGCTTGCCGATGATGCGGGCCTGCACCTCCTGGTTGCGGCCCACCTTGGACAGCCCCATCTTTTCGGCCAGCTCGTCCAGCAGGGCACGCTTGGTCCATGTGACCTTGGCGCGCACGAAGACCCAGCCGCTGTCGGCCGCCCAGCGCTCGGTCAGCTCGGATTTGCCGATGCCGTAATGCCCCTTGACCAGCACCAGCCCGGCCTCGCGGGCACCGCGTCGCTCGACCAGCTTCTGCGCCTCGGCGAGGCGCTTGAAATTCTCGGTTTTGACAAATCCTTTTTTCATCGTAAAGTTCCTCTGCTTGCTCGTTCATCTGTGAATTGACTCAGGCACGCCCTGTGGTGGTTGCCGCCATCACAGGGCACTCTTAAAACCGGGTTGCCCACCCTGGTCGTTCCAGCCCAATCCCCGCGCGGCGTAGTAGTCGGCCAGGCTCTCGTAGTCGCCGCTGGTCACGTACTCCCGGAGCCAGACGCGGTCTTCATCCGTCCAGTCGCCCCGGTGATCCATCAGCCACTCGTAGCGGTCGCTCGGCGCGTCGAAGAAAGGCCTGCCCGAGGTGGCTTGCGCCACGTCGTCCGCGGAGGAAGCTGTGCGCGAGGAGATGGCGCGCTCCTCCGCGTTGGGCGGCATCGCCAGTGCGACGATGCCGGGCTCCGGCAGGGAAAGGGGGGCTGAAGACGGCAGCGTGACCGGGGGCTGGAGTTCGCGCAGCGCCAGGTCGATCTGCTGCTCGCGGCGCTTGACGGCTGCCTTGACGCGCTTTTCCCGGGCCATGTCGATCACGGGCGTGGGGAAGAAGTCACGGCGGCTGGCTTCGTACCTGGCCTCGCAGACGTAGTCGCCGTCCAGCGTGTAGACCAGCACAAAGCTCGGGTCGTGAATGTCGTAGCGGACGCTCACCTCGCGGCCGTCCACATCGCGGCGCATCAGGTCCGGTGCCGCATAGGTCTGATTGAAGAAGGTCACCTGCCCGCGCCTGGCGGTGCGCAGGATGGCGGGCATGAACATCATGCGCAGCTCGAGCTGGGTGAGCCGCTCCTGCTCTTCGAGCTTGTATTCCGTGGCCCACATCTCGGCGGGCGTCATGCGCTTGCCATCGGCACGCTTGGGCAGCATGCGGTGGCGGTGCTGCTGGTTGTATTCGTGCACAGCCGTCTCGACCGCGTCGATGAACTGCTGCCAGGTCGGCACCTTGGAGCTGAGCACCACCACCTCGCCGGTTTGCTGGGCGCGACGCACGGCGCGATGCTCCTTCTGCAGCTCGGCTGCCACCTTGCGAAAGGTGCCGCCATCGACGTCGCCGCCTTGATAGGTGGCGAATTGGCGGGCGCAGTTGATGCCCACCGTTTGCCACAGCCTCTCAATGCCCCCGTGGCCCTGCGGCTTGCCCGCGATGCCGGTGCGGTGGTCGATGCCCAGGCGGGCGCAGAAACCGTCAATCGGGCAGTCCATCTGCTTGGCGGTTTCGCCTGCGCCGTTGTCGCCGTAGAGGATGGCGGGCACGCCCCACTGGGCCACGCCATGGCGCAGGGCATCGCCCACCGCACGCACGTTCTCCGAGAGATTCACCGACCAGCCGGTGATCATGCGGCTGCGTGCGTCGATGCACACCGTCAGCTCGGGCGCGAAGGGGGCGCCGTGGTCCGGGTGGCGCACCTTGGCTTTAAAGGTGTGGCCGTCAATCAACCACACATCGTTTGGCTTCAACGCCGAGGTGTCGCGCCACCGGAACGGTAGCCTGGCGTCTCGCTGCGCACCGGGCGCGAAGCGGGCCTTGATCAGCGCGGTATTGGCCTGGTGGCTCTTGCCGAACTTTTCCAGGGCGCGGCGCGCGCGGGCATACAGGGCCGTCCAGGTGTCGAAGTCGCGCCCGAGCTGGCGGGTCACCTCCTTGGCCGCGCCAGAGAGCTTGCGAAAGCGTGCGTCGCGGCTGTGGAACAGCCCGAGCACGGCGGCCACGTCCTGTTCCACATCGTGCAGGGCGGGCTCCGGTGCGGGCGCTGGCAGCAGGCCCCACCAGCCGTCGGCGCGATAGATGCCGATGTACCGCTCCAGGGTGCGGCTGCTCACCTGGTCGGCGCGGGCGCGCTGGTTGGCCTTGCGGGCAGCGGCCTGCAGCTCGGCGCTGGCCTGGCCGCTGGCGAGCTGCAGGGCCACCAGGCTGCAAGAGCGCTTGATACCGTGCAGGGGCTCCAGCTCCAGCACCTGGTTGACCAGGACCATGCGCGCGTCTGCGGTGGCCTTGTCGGTGAGACTTGGTGGGCGGCGGGTGGTCTCTGGCGTGAGGGACCGGGGCGCTGGCAGCGGCTTTTCCGCCGGGGCAAAGGACACCACCGGGGCAGGGTCGATCTGCGCCAGGACGGTGCTGGCGGCCTTGACAACCGTGCGGCCCGCGATGGCGGAACGGGTCTCTGCCGGGAGGGCCGAAGTGTCGTATTCAAGTCCGCCGCCACCTTCGCGGCCGAGACGTTGCCGGGTCGCTGCGCCGATGCGTTGCAACATGTCGCGAGCACGCCGCTCCGACGATGGCATGCCAGGCATGCCGGCGAGTTCGCGTGCGGTGAGCCAGGTCATGCGCGCCTCCAACTCTCGATCGTCGTGGCGGGGCTCGAATGCAGCGGGGTTTGGTGCCCGCCAGATGGTGCCGGGCTGCTCGGGCCATCGGGGTGGCTCTGGCGCTCTGTGGCACCGCTGGCGGGCGTAAAGAGGATGGTCATGCGCGCCCCGTCAATGCAGATCGCGCAAGATCAGGCTGATGGTGGCCTGCGAGCGCCCCATGTGGCGAGCAATGGCCGACTGGCTCACGCCCTGGGCTTTGAGGCTGCGCGCCAGCTTGATCTCGTCTACCGTGAGCGGTTGCGGCCGTGTCCGGCGGCGCCCCTTGATCTGCTCTTCCAGCAGCTGCACCAGCCGGGTTTGCGTGGCGTACAACTGGCGCAGCAGCGTCAGTTCATCGAACGCAAGCGGCACGGCGCCTCCAAACAGGTCGCCTTGTTGGGCGGCAGGCTGGGCGGCGCGGGCGGGCCGGGCCTTGCCCTCCAGCACATCGAGCACCCAGCGGCGGAAGCGCTTGGCGGGTGGCGTGCTAGCGAACATGCCCAGCAGATAGGCGCCACGTAGGCTAAAAATTCGTGTGCTGGATTGAAGATTTCCCGACACCGTCAAATTGACGGTGTCGGTCATCTCCTGCGTGAACTCGTCGGCATTGCGCTTGTGGATGCGTGCGATCGCGTCGGCGCGTTCATAGCCCAGGGCGGTGGCAATCTCCGGTCCGCGCAGCCATGGCTGACCATCGCGGTCCACCACGCTGAAAACGGTGTCGTCGAAAACGAGGGGTTGGAGAGTGGTCATGCTGCGGTTCCTTGGGGGTTAAACGGTGGGAAAATGGGCTCAAGCCTTGGTTTTGGCGGGGGCGGGCTTGAGGCCAAGCTTCACGGCGATCTCGTGCGGAAGGCCTCGCTTGCAGGCGGTGAAGCCGTTGAGCACGCGGTACACGTCGGAGCGGCGGTAGCCGTTCTCGTCGGCCCACTGCGACACGGGGATGCCTTGATCGGCGAAAGACGCCTTGACTTGCTGGGCCTTGGCTTGAATGGGGGTCACGATGTGGCTCCTTTTTTGGGGATTACGTGAAGGTATTTGAAATACATGTGCGTATTCTAGTTACTCTTTTGTAATCGTCAAGAGGTGCCCATGAATTTCTTTGAAGAAGCCACGCTGCGGCTTAAGCAGCAACTAGCGGTGACGCAGGACAAGGAAGTAGCCAGCTACTTGGGGCTGTCCCCAAGAGCGTGGGCTGGTCGAAAACAGAGCGAGAACTTCCCCGAGGTCGAGCTGTATGCCTTGGCTGCGAAGCGCCCCGACCTGAAGATCAATGTGGACTACGTGCTCACCGGTCGCATGCCGCAGGTGATGACGCCAGAGGGCCGCGACGATTTCATAGATGGAAAGCTGGCGGCTCAATCCGTCATGCTCCAGGCGCTGCTACTGGCGCACCCTCAGGCAAAAGCAGTGCACGGCATCTATATGCAGCGATTTGAGGATGTGAGGCGTCTAGCTGGTGAAACAGCGGGCGCCAGCGATCTCATTCGCGGACTAGAGGCCGGGCACGAGGAATTTCGTCTGCTGGCCGACGAAATTTCCAAGATGCACATCGGACAAGAAGTTGCCTCACCTGCTGCGGCGGCGAAACCAGAAGCGATGAAGACCCCGCGCACAAGGAAGGCGGCCTGACATGACGGCTGAGATTCAACCGATTTGCCCTTCGTGCGGGGCGCAGTTGGGCAAGGTTCCACAGCGCAAGACGAAGTGCAAGGCGTGTGGGGATTTCATCTATAACAAATACACGCCGGATAACCCGACCAGGCGACTGATGAATCAGGCTCAGGCCGCAGCGGCAGAGGCCGAATGGTCTAGGCGCGGGGCGATCGACAAGCTGCTGGAAGATGCGCGGTCTGTAGGGTTGGACGAGATGGTGGCGAGGGCTGCATATGATGCGGCCGGGGGAGACTTCAAGCGATCATCCGAAAGCATTTTTAGACCTCTGGCAATGTCAGGAAACAGAGTCGCCGTGCTTCTGATGGCAAGGCTTGATCCGGATGACAGGGGGGCCGCGAAAATGTGGCTGCGTTTGCTGCAGGCCAGGGATCTGAAGAAGGCCCGGGATGCCGGATTTAAATCGGTTCAGCTATCTGCGGGAAAGGCGCTCCGGCTGTGTCCCGTGTGCGCGGAAATGAACGGCAAGATCATCAGTACAGACAGCAGCGCCATGACAGTGATGCCCGATGAATGCTCGTGCGACTTTCCTGGAAAGTTGATGGTCTCTGCCGCCATCAAACGTGCTGATGGCGGTGTGTACTTCGACAGCTTGACAGGCCCGGAAATTGCCCTTTCGGAAGACATGTCCCAGACGGTCAATCTGACCGTCTCGCAAAACGGCGGCCAGCGTGCGCTCGGGTATGCTCGTGAAGATGCGATTGCTCGCATCTACAGCCGCCATACCGACGAGTTCACGCCGGAGATGACCGATACCGTCAAATTGACGGTATCGGGGAATCAATAGGCGCATCCGAGAGAAGACACAACCAAGGAGGAAATTAAAATGGCCGAACCGATCACCTGCCCCAAGTGCGGAAAGCTCAACAGCCGTCCGACAGGGGCTCCGGATGAAGCGTGCCCGCACTGTGGCGTGATCTATGCCAAGGCGAAGCCGAGTGCCCCGCGTCCTCAGCAGCCCCCGCCGATGGTTCAAAAGGCCGCGCCGACAAGGATGCCATTTTCGGGGGGCGAATCCGACTTTCTGACTCTGCTTCGAGCAGAAAGCGCCTACTCAACATTCAGGGCCGTGGTCGGTATCTCGACGCTGTTCGGATACATCCTGGCTGGCCTGTCGGCGATCGGCGGTATCGTCGCGGGCTGGAAG
>JAEWVY010000257.1 GCA_023396625.1 Pseudomonadota bacterium
TCAAGTCGCTCGACGGCCCCAGCGGCACCGAGGTCGATTTCACCGACCTGCATGCCTGGTGCGAGGTGTATCTGCCTGGCGCGGGCTGGGTCGGGCTGGATCCGACATCGGGCCTGCTCGCCGGTGAGGGCCACATCCCGCTGGCCTGCACACCGCAGCCCGGCGGCGCGGCGCCCATCGAAGGCCTGGTGGACGAGGCCGAGGTGGCATTCAGCCACCACATGCAGGTCACACGCATCCACGAGTCGCCGCGTGTGACCCGCCCCTACACCGACGCGCAATGGCGCGCCGTGCTGGCACTGGGCAAGCGCGTGGATCACGCGCTCGACACCGGCGACGTGCGCTTGACCATGGGTGGCGAGCCCACTTTCGTCGCGGTGGACGACCGTGACGCAGCCGAGTGGAACACCGATGCCCTGGGGCCCACGAAACGCAACTACGCGGCCGCGCTGACCCACAGGCTGCGCCACGAATATGGCCAGGGCGGGTTCCTGCATTTCGGTCAGGGCAAATGGTATCCCGGCGAACAATTGCCGCGCTGGGCCTTGTCGATCTGCTGGCGCGCGGATGGCCAGCCCGCCTGGCGCGATCCCGCGCTTTTCGCCGATGAAAGCGAGCCCGGCAGCTACACGAGCGACGACGCCCATCGCTTCCTCCAGACACTGGCCCGCAAGCTGGGGCTGAGCGGAGACCACATTCAACCCGGGTATGAAGACACCTGGTACTACCTCTGGCGCGAGCGCCGTCTGCCTGTGAACGTGGATCCGCTCGACGCGAGGCTGGACGACGAAATGGAACGAGCCCGCCTGCGCCGCGTGTTCGGCCAGGGCCTGGACCGTGTGGTGGGCTACGTGCTACCGCTGCAATGCGCGCCGGCAGACGGCCCGGACCTGGCCGGCCCCCGGTGGCAGACGGGCCCCTGGTTCTTCCGCGACGAGCGGATGTACCTGTTCCCGGGGGATTCGCCCATGGGTTACCGCCTGCCACTGGACTCCCTGCCCTGGGTGCGCCAGACCGACTACCCCTACCTCATTGAACAAGATCCGTTCGCCAGTCTCGGCGCCCTGCCCCGGGCCGAGCGATCCGCCGTGCCATGGCGCGGGCAGCATGCGTCCCATCCCGGCGCAAGCAGCGCCGCCATGCGGTCCGCCGTCACCGCACCGGAATGGGCCAGTGCCCCGGAGTCTGCGGCCCCGGGCCACCCCGTCGCGGCCGCATCGCAACGCCCCACACGCGGGGACTCAGCCCATTGGATCATTCGCACCGCGCTGTGCGTGGAGGCTCGCGACCCCATGCGCGCCAACGGCCCGAAGGCCGAGCGCGAACACGGCGGGCGCGGAGGGGTGCTGTACGTTTTCATGCCACCGCTGGCGCGACTGGAGGACTACCTGGACCTGCTCGCCGCGGTCGAAGCCACGGCCGCCGAACTGGGCATGAAAATCGTGCTCGAAGGGTATCCGCCGCCACGCGATCCGAGACTGAAACTGCTGCAAGTCACCCCCGATCCCGGTGTCATCGAAGTCAACATCCACCCGGTGCGTCACTGGGACGAGCTCGTGCAGCACACGGAATTCCTCTATCAGGCCGCCTTCGAAACCCGCCTGTCGGCTGAAAAATTCATGACCGACGGCCGCCATACCGGCACCGGCGGCGGCAACCATCTGGTCCTGGGCGGCGCCACGCCAGCCGACAGCCCCTTCCTGCGCCGTCCGGAACTGCTGGCCAGTCTGATCCTGTACTGGCACAACCACCCGTCGCTCAGCTACCTGTTCAGTGGAATGTTCATCGGACCCACAAGCCAGGCCCCCCGCGTCGACGAGGCACGCAACGACCAGCTCTATGAACTGGAAATCGCGCTCAAGGCCATTCACGCCAACCGCCGCAAGCATGGCCAGGACATGCCGCCCTGGCTCGTGGACAGGACGCTGCGCCACATCCTCATCGACGTCACCGGCAACACCCACCGCAGCGAGTTCTGCATCGACAAACTCTACTCGCCGGACAGCCCGACCGGGCGCCTGGGCCTGCTGGAGCTGCGCGCCTTCGAAATGCCGCCACACGCGCGCATGAGCATCGTGCAGCAATTGCTGCTGCGCGCGCTGGTGGCCCGCTTCTGGGACACGCCCTATCTCGCCCCGGTCACGCGCTGGGGCACGGAGCTTCACGACCGGTTCCTGCTGCCGACATTCGTCAAGATGGACTTCTCCGACGTGCTGGCCGAGATGCGGCAGGCTGGGTTCGATTTCGACGACGCCTGGTTCGCGCCCCATCACGAGTTCCGCTTCCCCCTGGCTGGCCAGGTGCGGACCATGGGCATCGAGCTGACGCTGCGCAACGCCCTCGAACCCTGGCACGTGATGGGGGAGGAAGGCGCCTCCGGCGGCACGGTGCGGTATGTGGATTCATCGCTGGAACGCATCGAGGCGCGCGTGACCGGGTTCAACCCCAGCCGCTACGTGGTGACATGCAACGGCCATCCGCTGCCCTTGCAACCGACAGGCACGGCAGGGGAACTCGTCGCCGGCGTGCGCTACAAGGCTTGGAATCCACCGTCCAGCCTGCATCCATCCATCGGCGTGCATGCCCCCCTGGTGTTCGACATCGTCGACACCTGGATGAAGCGTTCGCTGGGTGGCTGCGAATACCACGTCGCGCACCCGGGTGGACGCAACTACGACACCTTTCCCGTGAACGCCTACGAGGCGGAAAGCCGTCGTCTGGCGCGGTTCCTGCCCATGGGCCACACACCGGGGCCGCTGGACATGTCCTCGGCCACCCTCGGGGGGCCGGGAAGCCGGGAATTTCCGTTCACCCTGGATCTGCGCCGGCCGCGCTGACCGCCCGTCATGGGCGTCGCGCCGGACAGCCTGCCCGCGAGCCCGATGCGACAATGCCTCGCTGTGGAATATCCCGCCTCGTCAGTCCCGCTCACTCCGCCACCGCCGCAAACCGGGGACGCCCTGGCCGCCGCGCTGGCCTGCCCCGGCGTGGCGGGGCATTTCGACGAATTGCGCGGCGTTGCGTGGCACGGATCGGCACGGACGCCCCCCCTTCCGCTGGCGGACCCGTGGCACCGATTCTTCCAGGACCTCGAAGGCGCGAGCATCGCCGACCTGAGCCGCCGGGCGGACGTGCTGGCCCGGCAGATTCGCGACAACGGCATCACCTACAACGTCTACACCGACCCCGACGGCCCGCAACGCCCATGGGCACTCGACCTGTTTCCCCTGATGCTCACGCCCCAGAGCTGGCGGCAGATCGAGGCCGGCGTGCGCCAGCGTGCCGAACTGCTCGAACGCGTGATGGCGGACGTCTACGGCGCCCAGGCACTGCTTCGGGCCGGCCTGCTGCCTCCCGCCCTGGTGCATGGCCATCCGGGCTACCTGCGCCCCATGCAAGGCGTCCCCGCGGTCGGCGGCACCTACCTGCATATCGTGGCCTTCGACCTGGCGCGCGGGCCCGACGGGCAGTGGTGGGTGGTGTCGCAGCGCACCCAGGCCCCCTCGGGCCTGGGCTATCTTCTGGAAAACCGGCTGTCGATCTCGCGCCTGTTTCCCCGGGCCTTCGAATCCCTGCGGGTACAGCATCTGGCCTCGACCTACAAGGTCCTGGTCGAGGGGCTCAAGCGGATGAGCCCCGGTGGGGCCGATGGACACATCGCCTTGCTCACCCCCGGGCCGTACAACGAAACCTATTTCGAACACGCCTGGCTGGCGCGCTACCTCGGCCTGACCCTGGTCCAGGGCGAAGACCTCACCGTGCGCGACGACCGCCTCTACCTCAGAACCCTGCGTGGCCTGGAGCCCGTGCATGGCCTGCTCAAGCGCCTGGATGACGAGTTTCTCGACCCGCTGGAACTGCGCCCCGACTCCATGCTCGGTGTGCCTGGCCTGCTGCAGGCGATCCGGGCCGGCCACGTGCTGGTCGCCAACGCGCCAGGCGCCGCGTTTCTGGAGTCCACCGCCCTGCTCGGCTTCTTGCCGGCCATCGCGCGCCGGCTGCTGGGACGCGATCTCACCCTGCCCTCGCTGCCCACCTGGTGGTGCGGCGAGCAAGCCGCCATGGCCGCGGTGCTGCCGCGGCTGGTGGACTGCGTCATCAAGCCGGTGCATGTCGGATCGCATCGCCACGAAGGCTTCGACTCCGTGCTGGGCCGCACTTTGACACCCGCGGGTCTGGACGAATGGGCCCGGCGCATTCAACGCGCGGGAGAACACCACGCGGTGCAGGCCCATCTCCCCCTGTCTCAGATGCCCAGTTGGCAGGACCCGGTCATTCAGCCCCGGTCGGTCATGCTGCGCGTGTTCGCCATGGCCGACGGACCCGGGTCGTGGCGAGTGCTGCCGGGTGGATTGACGCGCCTGGGTGCCGCAGGCACGGGGGTCGCGTCGATGCAGCGCGGCGGAACCAGCGCCGACACCTGGGTCATGGTGGACGCCCAGGCCGGCGAACAAGTGGACCGCACCAGCCTGCTGCGTCCCCCCCTGGCCACCGCCGCTTCGGCGCCACGCAAGCGCGTGGTCACCAGCCGCGCCGCGGAAAACCTGTTCTGGCTGGGTCGCTACAGCGAGCGGGCCGACAACGGCATCCGCCTGGCACGCCTCACGCTCGACGCGCTCCACAGCGAGGCGCCCTCGCCCCCTCTGCTGGCCTGGCTCGATGCGCTGGCACGCCAGAACACACTGGTGCTTCCGGCGGTGCCTTCGGCGGCGCAGGCACGGCGCGTGTTCGCGCGTTCGCTGATCGCCAGTCTCGCCAGCACCGATCAGGCCACCAGCGTCGGCTATCAGTTGCGCGCGCTCAAGCTCTGCGCGTCCTCGGTGCGCGAGCGCCTATCCCCGGAACACTGGAGCGTGATCACCCGCGCGGAAGCGGAACTGACCGACGCGCACACCCGCGCCGTCGCGCGGGGAGGCTGGACGGTGGTGGAAGCGCTGCGGGCATTGGACACCGCCAGTGGTCACATGGCCGCCATCACCGGCGCCCAGACCGACCGCATGATTCGCGACGACGGCTGGCGGCTCCTGTCCATCGGGCGACATATCGAACGGTTGAGCTTTCTCTGTCCGGCACTGGCCAGAGGCCTCGCCACCCACGCCATCTCGCAGGACGACGGCTTCGAGGCCCTGCTGGTGCTTTTCGACAGCGCCATCAGCTTTCATGCGCAGTACCAGCAAACCCGCGAAGTGCCCGCGCTCATCGAACTGCTGGTGTTGGACCGCGACAACCCCCGATCGGTGGCCTGGGTCATGCAGACCCTGCGGGGCCGACTGTCCCGACTCGGCGGCGCGGCCCCGGACGAAATGGACGCTTTGGCGCGGCAACTCCCTGATCCGGCGACGTGGCAGTCACAGTCCCTGTGCGCGGTCGATGCCACGGGCGCGCACCCGGGCCTGCAGGCCTTGCTGGACGCCTGCCGCGCTGCCGCCTGGAAGCTGTCGGATGCCATCGGTCACCGCTACTTCACGCACGCCGACAGTGCGGGCCACAGCATGGGGGCATGATGCAGTTGCGCGTCACCCATGAGACCGGCTACGACTACACGCCCGCCGTGACCATGGCCCGGCACATCACCTGCCTGGAGCCCGTGGACACTGCCTGCCAGGTGGTGCTCTCGCATCGCCTCGACGTCACCCCCCGGCCCACCCACCGCGGCCGCATCCTCGACACCTTCGGCAACCCGCGCAGCGTCTTCTCGCTCCAGATGCCGCACGACAGGCTTCAGGTCACCGCCATCACGGAAGTGGCCACCCGGGCACCGCGGCCCGCCGGCAGCAGCGTGCCCTGGGAAGCCGTCCGGGAGCGTTTCCGCTACCGTGCCGGCGCGGCGTGGGATGCCGCCGCCGAATTCGTTTTCGCCTCCAGCCACGTGCCGTGCGACCCGGCTTTCGCGGACTACGCACGCGGCAGCTTTCCTCCCGGCATGCCGCTGCTTGGCGCCGCACGCGACCTGATGGAACGCATGCACGCGGACTTCACCTATGCGGCGCAGAGCACCGAGGTCAACACACCCGCCCTGGAAGCCCTGGCGCAGCGTCGCGGCGTCTGCCAGGACTTCGCCCACATCTTGATCGCGTGCCTGCGCACGATGGGCGTGGCCGCCCGCTATGTGAGCGGCTACCTGTTGACGCAGCCGCCGCCGGGTCAGCCGCGCCTGACCGGCAGCGATGCCTCGCACGCCTGGGCCTCCGTGTACCTGCCGGACCTGCCCGGCGCCAGCGCCGGCCATGGCTGGTACGATCTCGACCCGACCAATCGCCGTGAGGGCTGGGGCACCCCCGGGGAGGACTACGTGACCCTGGCGACGGGCCGCGACTACTCGGATGTCTCCCCTCTGCGCGGGGTCATTCAAGGGGGGACGCGGCATACACTTTCCGTTGGCGTCACGGTCGCCCCCATCGGGGAGCACGCGGCCCCTCCCACAACCCATCTCAAGGAATCCTCATGAGTGTGCATGACAAACTCGAACAACTCGGCATCACCCTGCCTCCCGTGGCCGTGCCGGCGGCGGCTTACGTTCCCTTCACGCACGCCGGCAAGCTGGTGTACCTCTCCGGCCACATCGCCAAGAAGGATGGCAAGCCCTGGGTGGGCCAACTTGGTCGAAACATGGACACCGCCGAAGGCCAGGCCGCCGCACGCGCCATCGCCATCGATCTCCTGGGCACACTGGCCGCGGCCTGCGCGGCGGCCGGCGGCACGCTCGACAGCGTCGTGCGCATCGTGAAGGTGCTCAGCCTGGTCAACTCCACCGCCGAATACACCGAGCAACACCTGGTGACCAACGGCTGTTCGGAACTCCTGGCCCAGGTGTTCGGTGAACGCGGCGCGCACGCACGCAGCGCCTTCGGCGTGGCGCAATTGCCTCTGGGTGCCTGCGTCGAAATCGAACTGATCGCCGAACTCGCTTGATGCGTGCGCGCGCCGTCCGGCGCGTCCTCTTCACCGCGAAGGTCTTCAATTCGTTACCGATCTTTCGACTCGCTGGCCGGATGTAATGCGGCACGGTCCTAGCATGGTGACCTTTCAACAAGGAGGTTCCATGGCAACACCGTTTTTTGGCAAACGCGAATCCGAATCCCAGAACAACCGCTCGGCTGGCCCGACCAGCCAGTCCCTGGGGGCACACCCTCTCGGCGGCCTCTCGGGCAACGGTGCGTCACTGACGGCCAAGCAGCCCACGGGACAGACCACCGCGGCCCCCACCGGCGCCGCGCCCGCCACGGTGCCTGCGCAAGGCACATCGCGCGAAGGGGGCAGCAAACTCACCGTGGGCCCCAACATCAAGCTCAAGGGCGTGGAAATCACCGACTGCGACACGCTCGTCGTCGAGGGTCTCGTCGAAGCCACCATGGACTCGCGCCTGATGCAGATCGCCGACATCGGATCGTTCCGGGGCTCGGCGGAAATCGACATCGCCGAAATTCACGGCGCGTTCGATGGCGACCTCACCGTCCGGGACCGGCTCGTCATCTACGCGACGGGCAAAGTCACGGGCAACATCCGCTATGGCAAGGTGGTCATCGAGGAAGGTGGCCAGCTGTCGGGCAACATCACCTTCGGCGCCAGCAGCACGGGCAGCACGGGCAGCACGGGCAGCACAGGCAGGACGGACGGCGGCAAGGCGTCACTGCACGTCGCCGCGGCCTGAGCCGGCCCGAGGCCGTCACTCCAGCCGTGTCACACGATTGGGCTTGAAACCCAGGTCGGCCTTCTTTCCTTTGCGCGCGCGGGCGGCCCGGGCGTTGTTCAGACTGCGTATCTCCAGGGTTTCCTCGCGTGGCTTGCCGCCCCGGCCGACACCGTCGATGCGAATGCTGCGTGTGTAGGCGGCAACGCCCGCGAGCGTGTCGTTTGCCTCCAGGTCGATCAGCATCAGGCCGCGGCCGCCATGGGCCTGGGTCTTGAGCTCGCCAATGTCGAAGGTCAAGATCCGCCCGCCCGTAGAAGCACACGCCACATGGGTCGCGGGCGGCACGGGCTTGCTGCCCGTGGTGGCCACAAGCGAGGGCGGACACAGCGCCTCGCCCTCGGCCAGGCTGATGAAGGTCTTGCCCGCCTTCAGGCGCGACGTCATGTTCTCGACCTTCGCCAGAAAGCCATACCCCGCCGTCCCCGCCAGCAACAGCGTCGCCGTGGGCGGGCCCGCGAAGTAGTGCACGAGCTGTGTCCCGGCCTCGAGCTCGATCAGCGTGGTCAGCGGCTGCCCGTCGCCACGCGCACCGGGCAGCGAGGCCACCGGCACGGCATACACCCGGCCCCCCGAGCCGAACGCCAGCAGCGTGTCCACGGTGCGGCATTCGAAGGTCGCGTAGAGCGCATCGCCCGCCTTGAAGGCGAAGCCCGCCGGGTCGTGATCGTGCCCGGTGCGCGCGCGAACCCATCCTTTTTGCGAAACGACCACGGTCACCGGCTCGTCGACGACCCGCACTTCCGCGACGGCCTTTTTCTCGGCCTGGATCAGCGTGCGGCGCGGATCGGCGAACTGCCTCGCGTCCGCCTCGATTTCGCGCACCATCAAGCGCCGCAGCGCGGCGGGTGAACCCAGCACCTCCTCGAGCCGGCCCTGCTCCTCGCGCAGCTCGGCCAATTCCTGCTCGATCCGGATGGTCTCGAGTCGCGCGAGCTGGCGCAGGCGGATTTCCAGAATGTCCTCGGCCTGGCGCTCGGACAGCCGAAAACGCTCGATCAGCGCGGCCTTCGGCTCGTCGGACTGGCGAATGATGGCAATGACCTCGTCGATGTTGAGCAGCACGGCCTGCCGCCCTTCGAGAATGTGGATGCGGTCCTGCACCTTGCCGAGCCGGTGGCGCGACCGCCGCTCGACCGTGCCCTGCCGGAAAG
>JAEWVY010000262.1 GCA_023396625.1 Pseudomonadota bacterium
CGGTGATCCTCACCCATGCGCACCTTGACCACAGCGGCTATCTCCCCCTCCTCGCGCGCGAAGGTTTCAGGGGCCGGGTTCACGCCACGGCGGGCACGCGGGATCTGTGCGCCATCCTGCTGCCCGACAGCGGACACCTGCAGGAGGAAGACGCGGAGTTCGCCAACCGGCACGGCTTTTCCAAGCACAATCCAGCCCTGCCGCTGTACACCCGGCGCGATGCGCTCGACTGCCTCAAGCTCATTCGCACCGAACCCTTTGCCCGACCATTCCAGCCGGCACGGGGCTGGCATGCCACGTTTTCCCCGGCCGGGCACATCCTGGGCGCCGCCAGCCTGCTGCTGGAGGTGGGCGGCCATCGCATCCTGTTTTCGGGCGACCTCGGCCGCTCCGATGACATCATCATGGACCCGCCGGCCGATCCACCCGCCGCGGACACCGTGGTGATCGAATCCACCTACGGCGATCGCCTGCATCCGCCCGAGGATCTCATGGCCGAACTGGGGCCGGCCCTGCAAAGGGTGGCCGCGCGCGGCGGGGTGGCGGTGGTGCCGGTGTTCGCCGTCGGGCGAGCGCAGTCGCTGCTGCATGCCATCGTCACGCTCAAGGCCCAGGGCGCCATTCCCCGTTCGCTGCCGGTGTTCCTGGACAGCCCGATGGCTGTGCACAGCACCCACATCTTCACGCAGCACCCTGGAGAGCATCGTCTGAACGATCACCAGGTGAGGGCACTCGCCCATGCGGCGACCATGGTGGAAACGACCGAGCAGTCCAAGGCTCTGGCGCGGCGCCACGGACCGATGGTGATCCTGGCCGCCAGTGGCATGGCCACGGGTGGCCGGGTGCTGCATCACCTCGGGCTGTATGCCTCCGACCATCGCAACATGATCATTCTGACCGGCTATCAGACACCCGGCACGCGAGGCGCGCGGATCTCGAGCGGCGAGTCTCCCGTGCGCATTCACGGCAAGGACGTCCACATCGAGGCCGAGGTGGTCCAGCTGCGCGCGGCTTCGGCGCATGCGGACGCGAACCAGTTGCTGGACTGGCTGCGCAAGATGCCCACGCCGCCGGATCAGACTTACGTGGTTCACGGCGACATGGCGGCCTCGGACATGCTGCGCCAGCGCATCGAGCACGAGCTCAAGTGGCGCGTCATGGCGCCCGAGCATGGGGCCACCTGGCCCGCCTGAGCGAACGCCATGAACGCCTCGCCACACGCCCCCCGCAAGCGGGTGTCGCCAGCACCGCGACACCGTGCCACCGTGGTGTTGATGAGCAGCCTGTGGATGGCCTCGGTCGGCAACGTGGCGCTGTGGCAGCAACTGGCCGGCCTGCCCGAAATCTCCCGGTGGCATGGCCTGGGCTTCGGCATGGGGTTCAGCTTGATCATCGCGGCACTGCTGGTGGTCACGTTGTCCGTGCTGGCCTGGGGCTGGCTGCTGCGCCCGATGCTGACGCTGCTGCTGCTGGCCACCGCGGCCGGTGCCTATTTCATGCTGACCTACGGCGTCGTGATCGACACCCCCATGCTCGTCAACGTGCTGCAAACCGATCCACGGGAGGTGCGCGACCTGCTGAACTGGCGATTGTTCGCCGCGCTGGGCCTGCTGGGCATGGTGCCCGCGTGGTGGCTATGGCGCCGGCCCCTGAAGCCCATGGGCGTCAGGCACCACATCGGCACGCACGGCCTGCTGCTGCTCGGCGGCGCGGTGGCCACCTCGGGCCTGCTGATGCTGACATTCCAGGATGTCTCGTCAGTGATGCGCAACCACACCCGGCTGCGCTACCTGATCAACCCGCTGAACACGCTTTACGCCATCGCCGACGTGGCGGCCAAGCCCCTGAAACGGGACGAGTCGCGTTTTCTTCCCGTGGGCGAGGACGCCCGGCTCGCGCCGCGCACGGTTGGCGCGAAGCCGCCACTGCTGGTGCTGGTGCTGGGCGAGACGGCCCGCGCGGACAACTTCGGCATCAACGGCTACACACGCCCCACCACGCCCGCGCTGGCACGGGAGAACATCGTCAGCCAGCGCAATGCCTGGTCGTGTGGCACCAGCACGGCCGAATCCGTCCCGTGCATGTTCTCGCACCTGCCGCGCGACGAATTCCAGGACCGCAAGACCAACACCGAGAGCCTGATGGACGTGCTGCAACGCGCCGGCCTGGCGGTGTTGTGGCTCGACAACCAGTCCGGCTGCAAGGGCGTATGCGACCGCGTGCCGCGCGCCGCCACGGCGCAGTTCAAGACCGGTGAGCTGTGCGATGGCGACGAGTGTTTCGACGAAGCCATGCTGCGCGGTCTCGACGATCGCCTGGCCGCCCTGCCGGCGGAACGTCGCGACCTGGGCATTGTGCTGGTGCTGCACCAGATGGGCAGCCACGGACCGGCCTACTACAAGCGGTCCCCTCCCGCGTTCAAGAAATTCCTGCCCGAGTGCACGAGCAATTCACTGCCGGACTGCGACCGCCAGGCGCTGGTCAACGCCTACGACAATTCCATCGCCTACACCGACCATTTTCTCGGTGCCACGCTGCAATGGCTCAAGACCCGGGAAGCCCAGTGGGCGCCGGCCCTGGTCTACGTGTCGGACCATGGCGAATCACTGGGGGAAAACAACCTCTACCTGCACGGCCTGCCCTGGCGCGTGGCGCCCGACGTGCAGAAACACGTGCCCTGGATCACTTGGCTCTCGCCAGGCTTCGAACAGGCCCGGAACCTGCGCGTGGACTGCCTGAGGCAGCGGGCCGACGCGCCGGTGTCGCACGACCACTATTTCCACTCCGTCATCGGACTGGCGGGCGTGCAAACCACCCTGTACCGGCCTGAACTCGACCTCTACGCGCCATGTCGCAGCCATTGAGCCGGTTCAGAACAAGCCGATCTGCCCCGGGGTCCGTGGGGGCCTGAACCGGCTCAGGTCCAGCTCCACCCGCTGGCGGTTGTAGCCCAGCCTGGCGCAGGTCTTCTCAAAGCGCTGGCGCAGCAGATCGGCCCAGACGCCGTGGCCCGCCATGCGAGTGGCAAAGTCAGCGTCGTACAGCCGCCCGCCGCGCAAATCCCGCACCCGGGCGAGAACGCGTTCGGCCCGCTCGGGATAGTGCAGCTCCAGCCACTGACGAAACAGTGGGGCGACTTCCCAGGGCAGGCGCAGCACGGTGTAAAAGGCGCTGCGCGCACCCGCTGTCCAGGCCGCTTCCAGGACCTGCTCCATGTCGGTATTGAGAAACGGGATTTGCGGCGCCACGCTCACCCCCACCGGCACGCCCGCCCGGGCCAGCGTCGTGATGGTCCGCAGACGCCGTTGGGGCGCGGCGGCACGCGGCTCCATGCACCGTGCCAGCCGCGCGTCCAACGTCGTGATGGTGACGTAGACCGCCGCCAGGCCTCGAGCGGCCATCGGCGCGATCAAATCCAGATCGCGTTCCACACCGCTGCCCTTGGTGACCACGGAAAACGGATGGCAGGCTTCCTGCAACACCTCGATGGCGGCACGCGTGAGGCGCAAATCACGCTCCACGGGCTGGTAACCATCGGTGGCCGAGCCGATGTTGAGCAGGCTCGGTCTGTAGCGCCGTGCGCCCAGCTCGCGGCGAAGCACTTCCGCGAGGTTGCGCTTGGCGATGATCCTGGTTTCGAAATCCAGTCCCGGCGAAAGATTCAGATAGCTGTGCGTGGGGCGGGCATAGCAGTAGCAGCAGCCATGTTCGCAGCCCCGGTAAGGATTGATCGACAGGTCAAAGGGGATGTCCGGCGAATCGTTGCGGGTGATGACGGATTTCACGTCCTCCAGCCACACCTGCGTGGGCGGGCAGGCCACCGGATCACCGGCGGCATCGCCCTCGACCGTTGACCAGCCGTCGTCGAAGGCCTCGCGCGACTCGCTGGCAAAGCGGTGCGGTAAACGTGTGGCCGAACCTCGGCCCTTGATCGCGTGGAGGGGGGCAACGAATTCAGGCATGGAATAACTGTGTTTATATACAGTTTAACGAATTCCGGGCCCCCCTCAGAGGCCTGCGCCCCAGACCCTCGGCGCCAATGGGACAATCCTGCGGATGACCTCCGCCTCCGTTCTCCCGCCCCTGCGCTGGGACATCTTCTGCCAGGTGATCGACAACCACGGCGATCTGGGCGTAAGCTGGCGGCTCGCCGCCCAATTGGCAGCGCGCGGCGACGCCGTGCGGCTGTGGGCGGACGACGCTTCGGCGCTGTCGTGGATGGCGCCGGGCGCCCTGGCCAACCAGGTTCCCGGCATCCAGGTGCTGCCCTGGACACAGCCACTGGCGCTTGCCGACACACTCGCACGCGCCGACGTCTGGGTGGAGACCTTCGGTTGCGGCATTCCCCCCGAATTCATCGCGGCGCAGCGCGCGGCCCCTCCCGCGGCGACACCCTCCAGACCACCAGTCTGGATCAACCTCGAATACCTGTCCGCGCAAGCGTATGTCGCGCGTTGCCACGGCCTGCCCTCCCCCGTGCTGCACGGCCCCGGCGAGGGCATGACGCGGTACTTCTTCTACCCCGGATTCACGCCCGACACGGGTGGCCTGCTGCGCGAGGCCGATCTGACCGAGCGCCAGTCAAGCTTCGATGCCGCGGCCTGGCTGCGCGCCCATCACCTCGGCAATGACCTGGCGCAGCGGATTTCACTGTTCTGTTACGAACCGCCGGCCCTGGGCCCCTGGCTCGACGGGCTGGTCCGCCCAAACCGGTCGGCGGGTCCCGCCCGGCTGCTGGTGACCCCCGGTCGGGCGGCCCGGGCCGTTCAGACCCATATTTCAAGTAAAAATGGCATTATCTCAGCGCCAAATGGTGATTGTTCGCTACATATTTCATACCTCCCAGCACTGCCTCAGACCGATTTCGACCATCTGCTCTGGGCCTGCGATCTCAATTTCGTCCGCGGCGAAGACTCCCTGGTGCGCGCGCTCTGGGCTGGCCGTCCCTTTGTCTGGCACATCTACCCACAGAGCGACGGCGCCCACGCCGCCAAGCTCGAGGCCTTTCTCGACTGGCTGCAGGCCCCGGCTTCGCTGCGGCAATTTCATCGGGTCTGGAACGGCACAGCGCCACCAGGCACCCCCCTGCCCGAGCCCGATCTGCCCGCCTGGGGCGCCTGCGTACGCGCGGCGCGCGCGCGGCTTCTGGCGCAGGAAGATCTGCTTGCCCGGTTGCTGCAATTCATTGCAAAAAAACGCTAAAATGGCAGGCTTTGCAGCGAGCAAGCAGAACAGTCTGGTGCCCGCCTTGCCCGTGCTTGCCGGCCTTTCCTGAAGGGCCTGACCTGTTCCCGGGCCTTTGCCATCCGCCGTTCGCCATGCACATGGGGTGCTTTCGTTGAGCGGCTTCCTAAATTTTTCTGGAAATATCATGAAAATCGCTCAAGAAATCCGCGCTGGCAACGTCATCATGCACGGCAAGGACCCGATGGTCGTCCTCAAGACCGAATACAGCCGCGGCGGCCGCAACTCCGCCACGGTGCGCATGAAGCTCAAGAGCCTGATCGCCAACTTCAACACCGAAGTGGTGTTCAAGGCCGACGACAAGATGGACCAGATCGTCCTCGACAAGAAGGAGTGCACGTACTCCTATTTCGCCGATCCGATGTATGTCTGGATGGACACCGAATACAACCAGTACGAAGTGGAAGCCGACAACATGGGCGACGCGCTGAACTACCTCGAGGACGGCATGGGCGCCGACGTAGTGTTCTACGACGGCAAGGCCATCTCGGTCGAATTGCCCACCTCGGTGGAGCGCGAAATCACCTGGACCGAGCCCGCCGTCAAGGGCGACACGTCCGGCAAGGTGCTCAAGCCCGCCAAGATCGCCACCGGCTACGAAATCGGCGTGCCAATCTTCGTGGCGCAAGGCGACAAGGTGGAAATCGACACCCGCACCGGCGAATACCGCCGCCGCGTCTGACCCACGCCAGACACCGGGAACGAGGCTCCGCAAGGGGCCTTTTTCATTGGCACGACTCTTGCGGCCGTCTGCGCCGACCCTTTGAACACCGCCAGGCCCGACCTCATGGAAACCACCCAAGACATCACCGAACGCCGCATTGCCGAAGCCTGGGCCGACCTGCAGGCCCACGCCGCCAACGGCCAGCCGCTGCAACCCAACGCCTATCGGCTGGCCTTCGCCGATCCCGAATTCCTGCTGCGCCGCGAAACCCGGGGCATTCGCTTCCAGCTCGAGATGCTCAAGCCGGATCTGGATCAGAAGGAGGCGGGCGTGGACAACACCATCGTCGTTTTCGGGAGCGCGCGTTTTCGCTCACCCGAGGACGCCGACCAGGCTTTCGCCGCGGCCCAGGCCAGCGGCGAAGCCCAGGCCCTGGCCCGGGCGCAGCGCGATCTTCGCAACGCCCGCTGGTACAGCATGGCGCGGGAGTTTGCGCGCCTGGTGGCCAGCGACAACGCCAGCGTCGCCCCTCAGGAACGCCTATTCATCTGCACCGGCGGCGGCCCTGGCATCATGGAAGCGGCCACCCGCGGCGCCCACGACATGGGCGCGCCCTCCGTGGCCCTCAACATCGCGCTGCCGCACGAACAATCGGCCAACCCCTGGGTGACGCCGGAGCTGAGTTTCAAATTCCACTATTTCGCGCTGCGCAAAATGCATTTCATGATGCGCGCCAAGGCCTTGGTGGCCTTTCCAGGAGGCTTCGGCACACTGGATGAGTTGTTCGAGGTCATCACACTGGTGCAGACAAAAAAGGCCAAGCCGGTCCCCATCCTGCTGTTTGGCAGCGACTACTGGAAGCGCCTGCTGGATCTGGACGTGCTGGTCGAGGAGGGTGTGATTTCTCCGGACGATCTGTCCCTGTTTCAGTATGTGGATGACCCGCAGGTGGCCTGGAACGTGATCCGAGATTTCTACGCCCTCGGGCCGAGTGCCCGCTGAACGGCTCGCTCCCCTGCGGGCCACCCGGCGGCGGCCCGCCACGAATTCACAGCTCGGCCAGAGGAATGCCGCCCGCGGCCTCGTCGGCCTGGAGCAGCACAATGAGTTCCTCGAGATCGGCATCCAGCCGCGCCAGCGTGTCCGCGGGCAGACGCCCCAGGGCCAGCGGCAGCACACCCTCGAACGGGCCCGGCGCGCGCGCGAGAATCTCCCGCCCCGGCGGCTGGATGAAAAGTTGCGCGCTGCGCCGGTCCTGCGGCAGGCGGTCCATGCGGATCAGGCCGCGCTGCAGCAGGGCCTTGACCAAATTGCTCGCCGTGGACGGGTGAATGTCCATGGCTTGGGCCATCTCGCCAATGCCGAGGCCTGGCCGCCCGTCCACCACGCTCAACGCCCAGACCTGGGCGCCGCCGAGTCCCGCCTGCCGCTCGACCTGCTGGAAATGGCGGCGCACCGCGTTGAACACCACGCGAAAACGCCGTAGCACCCGCGCGGTCTCGGGCATGGCCGCGCGCTCGTGAGGACCTGGGTCGAGACCGCGGGCCCGGGGGAGTGTTTCGGTGTCCATGGGACGCGAATGTACTGCACAATGCCAGGCCATCCCGCCCGTCACGTGGCTCACCTCACCCGAAGCAACCGATGAAGACACTCCCCGACGTGGCCGCTTCGCTGCGCCGCGAACTCTACGACTGGCGCCTGTGGGCCGGCCGCGGCGTGGTGCTCGCATTCGCCGCGCTGGCCGGCCTCACCGTGGTTGCCTTCACCTGGCTCAGTGAACAGGCGCTCGCCCGGTTCTCGGCCTTCGAGCACCGGTATTGGTGGGGGCCCCTGCTCTGGACACCGGCGTGCACGGCCGCCATTGTCTGGTTGACACGACGCCACGCCGCGGGAACGTCCGGCTCGGGCATCCCCCAGGTCATCGCGGCGCTGACGCCCGGCGTGCCCGACAGCGCGCGGGGACTGTTCGTATCGCTGCGGCTGTCCCTGGGCAAGATGCTGCTGACGGCATGGGGCCTGCTCGGCGGTCTGTCACTTGGTCGGGAGGGGCCCTCGGTCCAGATCGCCGCGGGGGTGCTGCATCACGCGCGCCGGTGGCTGCCGGCCAGATCACAGGTCAGCGACCAGGGATTGATGATGGCCGGCGGCGCCGCGGGCATCGCCGCCGCGTTCAACACGCCATTGGGTGGTGTGATGTTTGCCATCGAAGAACTGTCACGCGGTCCAGCGCAACGCAGCAACGGGCTGCTGCTGTCCGCTATCGTGCTCGGCGGGCTGATGGCGGTGTCGATCCATGGCAACGCCACCTATTTCGGCGTGATCCGCGTCGAGAACCTCGGCATGGCGCTGTTGCTGCCGGGTCTCCTGGTGGCCGTGTGCAGCGGCGTCGCGGGTGGGCTGTTCGCCCGGCTGCTCACGGTGTCGCTCGCGGGAACGTCCCATGACTGGTTCAGCCGGATGCGGCGGATCGCCCCCGTGCGTTTTGCCGCAGCCTGCGGCCTGGCGGTGGCTGTGCTGGGTGTGGTCAGCCAAGGCAGCACCTATGGCAGCGGCTATGGCCCGACACGCGCGCTGCTCGACGGCGGCCAGGCACTGTCACCGCTGTACGTGCCACTGAAATTTCTTGCCACCTGGCTCACGAGTTGGTCCGGCGCACCCGGGGGGCTGTTTGCGCCGGCACTGGCCATCGGCGCCGGCCTGGGCCAGGGCATTGCCGAACTGATGGCTTACCCCAACGCGCCCACCGTCATTGCCCTGGGCATGGCCGGGTTCCTGGCGGCCGTGACTCAGGCCCCGCTGACGGCATTCATCATCGTCATGGAAATGGTGGACGGGCATGCACTGGTGCTCAGCCTCATGTCCAGTGCCCTGGTCGCCAGCGGGATCTCGCGCCTCATCAGCGCGCCGCTCTACACCTCGCTGGCCGCGCTGCAACTGCAGCGGGTGCCGTCCACACCCCGGGACTGAAAAAAGGGGCCCCGAAGGGCCCCGAACTCGTTTAGCCAACTCTGTCGCTGAACAGAATCAACAATTTTCATTATATTTGTCCAAATACATTTGGCAACCCTTGCAACAACCCTCCCACCGGCCTCGGCCAGCGGGCATGCGGTGCGCCCCGGTGTCCTCCGAGCCGCTCAGTCGTCCACTGGTGGCGGGAGGTTCGGCTGGAGGGAGGTGTCAGGGGCCAGCGCCGGCGGCAGGTCCTGCACCTCGCGCAGTCTGCGCTGGATGGCGCGGGTCCGGGTGCCCACTTCGTCGAACTTGCGGGCAGCGGCGTCGATGGACTTCTTCGTAGCGTCGACCACATCGCCGAATTTCGCGAATTCGCTTTTCACCTGACCCAACAGGCTCCAGACCTCGGATGAGCGCCGCTCGATCGCCAGCGTCTTGAAGCCCATCTGCAGGCTGTTGAGCATCGCCGCGAGGTTCGCCGGCCCGGCCACCATGACCCGGCTGTCGTTCTGCAGGGCCTCCATCAGGCCGGGGCGGCGCAGGGTTTCGGCAAACAACCCTTCGGTGGGCAGGTAAAGAATGGCGAAGTCCGTCGTATGCGGCGGCGAAACGTATTTCGCGAAGATCTTCTTTGCCTCCAGGCGGATCGACGCCTCGAAGGCATTGCCTGCTGCCGTGATGGCGGCCTTGTCCGCCGTGTCGTGCGCGTCCATCAGGCGCTGATAGTGCTCCACGGGGTACTTGGAGTCGATCGGCAGCCACACCGGGTGCTCGTCGCGCCGGCCCGGCAGACGGATGGCGAACTCCACCAGCTCATCGCTGCCCGGCACGGTCTTGACGTTCTTCGCGTACTGCTCGGTGGTGAGCACGTTGTCGATGATGGCGCCCAACTGCACCTCGCCCCACGTGCCGCGGGTCTTCACGTTGGTCATCACGCGCTTGAGGTCGCCCACGCTGCCCGCCAGCGTCTGCATCTCCCCCAGGCCCTTGTGCACCTGTTCGAGCCGGTCGCTCACCAGCTTGAAGGACTCGCCCAGGCGCTGCTCCAGCGTCGCGTGGAGTTTTTCGTCGACCGTGCGGCGCATGGCCTCCAGCTTGGCGGTGTTGTCGGCCTGGATGGCGGCCAGCCGCTCGTTCAGCGCCGCGCGCAGCTGCTCCGCGTTGTGCTGCGTGCCTTGCACCAGGCCCGCGAGCTGCTGGGACACCGCGTCCTGCAGCACCGCGAACTGGTTGCGGATCTGCTGGCCATTGCCGTCGAGCTGATCCTTGAGCGCCCCCGACATGCTGCCCAGCGTCGCGGCCAGCTCGGCGCGGAAGCCCCCCAGCGACTGCGCCAGCGCCGCATCCAGCGCGCCCAGACGCTGCGCCAGCTGGATCTCGAACGCGGCAAAGGCACTCAACAGCTCGGCACGGCCGGCACGGGATTCACCCACAGTCTGCGCCAGCTTGTCGTCCACCAGTTGCCGGAGCGCTTCCAGACTGTGGCGGGTGGCCTGCGTGAACCCCTGCAGCTGTTGGGCCATGCCGTCGAGCGCGCCGTCGTGGCGCGACACGGCCACGAGCGTGCCCTGCGCGGCCTGTTCCAGCTGCTGCAGCCGCGCCAGCCATTCGGGGGGCAACTCCACGCGGGGTTTGCGCAGCAGCAGAACCAGCTGAAGCATGGCGACGAAGGCCAGTGCCAGCAGCAGGATCAGGGTGTTGGCGTCGGACATCAGGAAACGGCGC
>JAEWVY010000276.1 GCA_023396625.1 Pseudomonadota bacterium
AGCACGCCCTGTTCGTCAAGAGCCAGGTCGTGAGCCTCGGCAGGGATCATCTTGTCTGCGATGCCGGCCACAAAAGCCATGCCATCGACTCGGGCCTGCCCACGGTTCATCCCTTGCCGGGTCAGCCGGCGCTCACTTTCGCGAACGGTGGCGACGAGCATGGCATCCTCCACCCGGTGCCGTCCGCCGGTACGGATCAGGCCCGGCCATTGACGCTGGGCGACACCGTCTGGCTGATTCCCGGCCACTGCGACCCCACGGTGAACCTCCACGACTGGATGATCGGCGTGCGTGGCGGACTGGCACAAGGCGTCGTCGAGTCGCTGGTGCGCGTCGACGCACGCGGCGCACTGACCTGAGCGCAGCCTGTTCATCCAGTCGTTCTTTCGAGAACGGGGTGCCTGGTGATTTCAGGTCTCTCGAACCCGGCCACGAGAAACGCCGGATGCGACGAGCCGAGCCATTACGGCAGGCCCACCATGGCGGCGAAGCCCCCGGGTTCAACTGCTCGCCAGCGGTGAGAGGCGGATCGGAAAACAGGATTGCAGCCACGTCCCGAGACGCAACAGCAGGCGATCCCGATGCTTGCGGGCGACAAACTGGACGCCAACAGGCAGTATCGCACCACCCGGCCAGAGGGGATAGGAGAGGGCCGGAACGTGCAGGGCATTGAAAGCCGGAGTGTAGGGGTTCCAGGAAAACCAGTCCGGGTCGTGCCAGTCTTCGGGCACATTCCGGCCGGCACCGAAGGCCATGATCGGCACCGTCGGCAGGACCAGCACGTCGACGTCATCGAACAACCCGGCCAGCGTGGCACCCATGGCATCGCGTTGCTTCATGAGGTGGAAATAGTCCTGCAAACCGAATTTTTCCGCGGCGGCCGCGCAGGCCACGAGACCCGGGTCGAGAAGCTGACGGGCCGCAGCGTCGATACCCCGCACGATCTGGGCACAGGCAAGATGGTAGAAATCGCGACCGACCCGCGACGCGGCACGCACGTCGAAATCGACCTCGCGCATATCCAACCCGCGGGCATGCAGGACCGTCATCACCTCGGCCATGGCGGCATGGACGACAGGCGCGGCTTCGTCCCAGTGCGTGAGTCGAAGAACACCGATACGCAGGGTCTCGATGGGCTGCTCGCTGGCAGCGCGTGCATCGGCGCTTTCGTCGGTCGAAGTCCAGTCTCGTGCCGAGGCGCCGCCGGCCACCTGGAGCGCCTCGAGCATGTCAGTGCCATCGAGACCCAAGGGACCGACATGGGCGGTGCCGGAAAACGGACTTGGAACGGGCGAGAGCGGTATCCGGCCGAACGTGGGCTTGAGGCCAAGGACGCCGCTGAAGGCCGCGGGAATGCGCACCGAGCCACCGGCATCGCTGCCGAAGGACACGCGGACCACGCCGGCGGCGACGGCGGCGGCGCACCCCCCGCTGCTGCCGCCCGGCGTCAGGTCGAGGTTCCACGGGTTGCGGGTGACGCCGAAGCCGGGACTGTCGGTGACGCCTTTCCAGTTGAACTCCGGAGCGCGGGTCTTGCCCAGCAGCACGGCGCCGGCCGCTTCGAGGCGATCGACGAAGACGGTGCTGGCGGGTGCCGGCTCGGCGGAGGTGGTGCGCGAGCCACGGCGGGTCGGCCATCCCCTAACGGCCGCGAACTCCTTGACCGTCATGGGCATGCCGTCCAGATCACCGACCGGGCAGCCGGCCTGCCAGCGTTGCGTTGACAGGCGCGCGGCGGCCATGGCGCGCCCGTGGTCGAGCAGGGCAAAGGCGTTGGTCAGGGCGCCAACACGCTCGGCATGCGCCAGGGCGGAATGGGCGACATCAAGGGGCGACACTTCGCCGCTGCGGTAATGCCGGCGCAGGGCTGAAAAGGACTGTTGATGGATCACTCCGAGGTTTCCTTGTCGACGTCGAACGGCCGCCGCCAGTCGCTCAAAGCATCAGGCGGGAGGGGTCAAGGATGCGCAGCTGTTTGCCCTTGATCTCGATGATCCCCTCGCCGCGCAGGCGCTTGAGCGCGCGCGTGACCGTGACCCGCGATGTCCCAGTCATGGCCGCGATCTGCTCGTGGGTCAGCGAAATGCCGACCAAGATGGTGGCGCCCTCGGCCGCGCCATAGAGTTCACCGAGCCGATGAAGCAGTTCGGCGATCCGCGACTCGGGTTTGGGCGACGCCAGGTATTGGGCCCGGATACCGAGCACACGCTGTTTCATCGCCGTGATGCGCAGCAGCGCCACCGCCAACTCGGGAAATTCGCGAAAAATCTCCTTCATGTCGCGGGAATCGAAAGCAATCACTTCGGCATCGTCGAGGGCCACGGCGGAGGAAAAGCGCGGGCTGCCATCGAAGGCGGCGCCTTCGCCGCAGACGGCCCATTGCCCCATGACTTCGAGCACGAATTCCGAGCCATCCTCGCGGGAGGCGGAAATCTGGATGCGGCCACGCAGGACGAAATGGAACAAGGTATCCGTCTCGCCCTGACGATAGAGGTATTCGCCCTTTTTGCAGGACCGGCGCTGACCCAGGTGCGCTGCGCGAATCAGCGGCCCGACGACCGTGTCGTCGAGATGCCAAGTTTCGGCGGAACGCGATCTGGGAAGCGCAATGGTCATGAAAAAGCGCGGGGACGCGAATCGATTATCTCGCGGCGGCCACAGCCTTGATTTCGATCAGCAGATTGGGTCGAGCCAGCGAGGCAATGCCCAGAATCGTCCAGGCCGGAAAGTCGCTGGCAATGAACTCATCCTTGACTTCTCGGAAGGTGGTCAGCTGTTCATCGATTCGCACATGGTAGGAAACCAGCTCGACCAGATCCTCGAAACCGAGGCCCTCGTGCTTGAGGATGGCGCCCAGGCGGGTGAAGGCGAGACGGATCTGCTCTTCGGCCGTTTCCGGCACCGTGCCATCGGCGCGAATGCCGACCTGGCCGGCGATGAACACCAGCCCACCGGCCTTGACGGCGGGAGCGTATTTGAAAAGGTCGAAGACTTTGTTGCTGCCGAAGGTGGCGTCGTCTTCGGGCAGACGCAGGCGATGAATGCCGCTCATGATGATCTCCTTGAAAAAGTGGCGGGGTGATGAAGGGAAAGCGGAAAGTGAAAGTTTCGCCGGTCTCAGATGCGCGCGTTCGGCGGCAGCGGCAATCCGAGCAGCGCGCGGCCGTAGAGTTCCGCCGAGGGATTGGCCTGCATCAGGAAGTGCGAAGCCATGCTGTGCAAATCGCGGAAGTAGCGTTCGACGGGCCCGAGAGGCAGCAGGCTGCCGCCGAGATTGCGCACCAGATCGTTGCCGGCGGCAAGAGCAGTGTCGCAGATGGTCGCACCGCTCGTGCGGTAACGCGTGCGTTGCTCGACCGTGAACGCCTTGCCGGCGACGGCGAAGTCCCACATTTCATCGACGTCGTGGATGAGCTGATTGAAAGCCATGTCGATCCTGCTCGCGGCCTTGCCCAGCTCGGCGAGAGAGAACCGGTCTTCCGTTTGCGGTGCGTTGAGCCCAGCAGGAATGCGCTTGCGTACGGTATCGATATAGATGTCGAGCAGACCGGCAGCGACCCCGGCGATGGCCGCGGCGACCGACATCACGAACAGGCTGGTGTGCGGAATGCGGTACATCGGACCATGATTGCGCTCGGTGCCGGGCACCTGCGTGCGCTGCACGTCCGTCCATTTCAGGGTGCGATAGAAGGGCACGCGCTCGTTGTCGAGAAACACATCCTTGCTGCCGGTACCCTTCATGCCAAAGACGTTCCAACTCTCATGATCGATACGGAAGCTCGCCTGCGGCACCAGCAGGAGGCGCAACTCCCTGCCGCCGTTCTCCGCCGGTACGTCGACCAGCACCGACGCCCAATCGGCCACGTCGATGCCGGAGGCATAGGTCCACTTTCCGCTAAGCACGTAGTGGTCGCTGCCGACGGCGGCTTCGACACCGCGGCCGACGTTGCCAGTCAACGCGATGACCACCGCGTCCTTGCCTCCCGCAAAGACTTCATCCTGCGCCGGAACGGGGAACATGCCTGCCATCCACGGATGCAGCCCGGCCAGGCTGAGAATCCACGCGGTGGCGCTATCGCCCCGGGCAATCTCGCGCGACACACGCCACAGCACCGAGGGCCGCATGCCGTAGCCGCCGTTCTCGACCGACTGACAGATGCGGAAAAAGCCAGCGTCGCGTAGCTGGGTGGCAACTTCCCCGGAAATCCGCTTGTCCACGTCATGACCGGGCCCCGCCTGCCGTAACAGTGGGATGAGATCGCGGGCCGCAGCGATGAGCGACTCGGCGCTCGGGGTGGCCGTCGGGCATGTTTGCTTCATAAAGTCCTCGCAAGATTTTGACGAATGGTTGGAATGGGCTGCGGGATGCAACGGGAAAGTTCAGTCCGCCAGGGCCACATCGGCGTATTTGCCACCGGCGTAGATCAGTGCCGGCGCGGCGGGTTCGGCGGCCTCCATCCCTGCGACCGCGCCGTAGATCACCGTGTGATCGCCCGCGCGATGCGTGGCATCGACGCGGCAGACGAAAGCAGCGTTGGCACCGGCCAGCACGGGCACGCCGGCCGGACCCGTTGACCATTGCGCCGGCGACCTTTCCAGTGCGCATCCACCGTAGTGACGGGAGATGTCGCCCTGTCCGGCGGCCAGGACGTTCACCGAAAACCTGCCCTCTTCAAGGAGCGTGGGCAGCAGCCGGCTCTCGTTGCGAACGCAGACAAGCAGCAACAGCGGATCAAGGCTGACGGCAGTAACCGCGTTGGCGGTCATCGCCGCAACGCCGTCTTTCGTTTGCGCGGCGATGACGGTAACGCCGGTGACAAAGCGCCCCATCAGCGCGCGGAACCGTTGTCTCTGGGTAAGCATGGCTTTCTCCGCAGGGTTGATGACTCGGGTTCGAATTTAGGGCGCGTGCCTCGTGCGCGTCTGTATCGCTCGATACCGAGCCTCGGAATTTTCGTCACCGACACATGAATTCCGGCGTGGCAACGAATGGGCCATTTTGTATAGAACGATACAGACACGCCGTTGCCGCTCTCTTACATTGAAAACGCCATCACTGTGGGCGCCTGTCCTGCGGTCCAAGGTCCCGAGCTCTACAGGAAGCGGGAGCCCGGCGCGAGAAGTCACAGGGATGTTTGTCGCTCATTTGTTAGCTCGCTTCGTTCGATCACAACCGCAAACTGGAGTAATCATCATGCAAGGTATGCTCAAAAAATGGCTTGGCGGCATCACGCTCGCTGTCGGCGCCACCTGTTCGGCGATCGCTGCAGAACCCATCAAGGTTGGAGCCGTGTTGTCCGTCACCGGCCCGGCCGCCTTTCTCGGGGATCCGGAGCTCAAGACGCTCCAGTTGTACGTGGATGATCTGAACAAAAAAGGTGGCGTTCTGGGACGCCCCCTGCAGCTTGTGCACTACGACGACGGCAGCGACGCCAACAAGGCCAACGCCTTCGCCAAGCGGCTGATCCAGGACGACGGCGTCGACTTCATCGTCGGCGGCTCCACTACCGGCTCCACCATGTCGATGGTGCCGCTGGTCGAGAAGGCTGGCGTCCCCTTCATGTCGCTAGCGGGCGCAGTGGTGGTGGTCGAGCCGCTGAAGAAGTGGGTGTTCAAGGCATCGACCACTGATCGGATCGCCGCCGAACGTGTGCTGTACGACCTGAAGAAACGCGGCCTGACCAAGATCGCCCTGCTCTCCGACACCGCTGGTTTCGGCCAGTCAGGCAAGGCGCAGACTGAATCGGTCCTCGGAAAATACGGCATCACCCTGGTCGCCAACGAGACCTACGGCGCCAAGGACACCGACATGAGCCCGCAGCTGACCAAGATCCGCAATGCGCCGGGCGTGCAGGCGATCTTCGTGTTCGGCTTCGGCCAGGGGCCGGCGCTCGTGACCCGGAACATCCAGCAGCTGGGCATCAACCTGCCGGTGTATCACGCCCATGGCGTCGGTTCGGATGAGTTCATCAAGCTTGCCGGACCCGCCGCCGAAGGCGTGCGCGCGCTGGCGCCGGCGCTGATGATCGCCGACAAGCTGCCTGCCAGCGATCCGCAGAAGCCGGTGGTGAGCGCCTACGTCAAAGCCTACACCGAGCGCTGGAAGGAAAGCGTGTCCATGTTCGGCGGCCAGGCCCACGACAACTTCTTCATCGTGATCGACGCCATCAAGCGCGCCGGCAGCATCGACAAGGCCAAGGTGCGCGATCAGATCGAGGCGACCAAAAAATACATCGGTACCGGCGGCGAAATCAACATGTCCGCGACCGACCACATGGGCATGGATCTGTGGTCCCTGCGCATGCTGGAGGTGAAGAACGGCTCCTGGACCGAGGCCAGATAGCCCTTGACTTCGGCAAAGCCTGCGTTCCAGCGAGACCATGCGCCGGCCCAGCCGGCGCATGGTCGATGATGTTCGGGACCGCAATCATGGCAGAGCCGGATTCTCCTCATCCCGACAAGGCGCCACCATGCTTGCCCAATTCCTCCAATACCTGTTTTCCGGGCTGACCGTGGGCGCCACGTACGCGCTGGCGGCACTCGGCTTCACCCTCATCTACAACGCCAGCAATGTCATCAATTTCGCGCAGGGTGAATACATCATGCTCGGCGGCATGCTCGCCGTCCACTTCGCCGGCGCCGGCCTGCCCTTGCCAGCCGCCCTGCCGCTCGCCATACTGATTCCGGCGGTGGTCGGCCTGCTGATGGAGAAGCTGGCCATCGAACCGATCAAGGGCGCCGAAACGGTCACGCTGATCATTGTGACCATCGGCGCTTCGCTGGTCATCCGCGGCGGCATCCAGGTCTGGCTGGGCAAGGGCTCGCACGGCCTGCCGGCCTTTTCTGGTGAGGTGCCGATCCAGATTCTCGGCGCCACGTTGATGCCGCAGAGCCTGTGGGTGCTCGGTATCTCCGCGCTGGTCGTGCTCGCGCTGTGGTACTTCTTCAACCGCACCCTGTCCGGCAAGGCCATGCTCGCCACCTCTTTCAACCGCGTCGCCGCCGAGCTGGTAGGCATCAACACGAGCCGGGTGCTGTTCATCAGCTTCGCCATGTCGGCCGGCCTGGGGGCGCTGGGCGGCATTCTGATCACGCCCATCACGCTGACCTCGTTCGACGTCGGCATCATGTTCGGTCTCAAGGGTTTCGTCGCCGCGGTGGTCGGCGGCCTCGGCAACGGCCTGGGCGCGGTGGTTGGCGGCCTGCTGGTGGGGGTGATCGAAGCCTACGGTGCCGGCTACATGTCGTCGTCGTACAAGGACGCCATTCCTTTCGTGCTCATCTTGCTCATTCTTTTCTTCATGCCGCACGGCCTGTTCGGCGTCAAGACAACCGATCGGGTATGACCATGAAGACCCCCCGCTACCTGGGCCTCTACGTGCTCATCGCCGTCGTCGTCGTGCTGCCCTTCCTGCTGCCCAACAGCTTCTATGTCGACCTGGCCATCCGCATGGGCATCAACGCGGTGATCGTGCTTGGCCTGAACCTGCTGATCGGCTTCGCCGGCCAGATCAGCATGGGCCATGCCGGCTTCATCGGCATCGGCGCCTTCGCCTCGGCCATCCTGCCGACCCATTTCGGCTGGCACCCGCTGATGGGCATGGTGGCTGGCGCAATCGGCGCCGGCCTGCTGGCGGCCCTCCTGGCGCGGCCGATCTTCCGCCTCAGGGGCCACTACCTGGCGATGGCGACGCTCGGCCTGGGTATCATCATCAACATCGTCCTGCGCAACGAGACCCGGTACACCGGCGGCCCGGACGGCATGCCGGTCCCGCCGATGTCGCTGTTCGGCGTCGACATCACCGGCGACATGCCCTGGTACTGGGTCGTCGCCGCTTTGCTGACGTTCAGCGTCTGGGCCTCGCTCAATCTGATCGACTCGCCTTTCGGGCGCGCCATGCGCGCGTTGCATGGCTCCGAAGTGGCGTCACAGGGGGCCGGCGTGAATGTGATTCGTTACAAGGTCGCCATCTTCGTCATGTCGGCCGTGTTCGCCAGCATGATGGGCAGCGTCACCGCGCATTACGTCGGCTTCGTCTCGCCGGCACTGGCGGATTTCAGCCACTCCATCGAACTGGTGACCATGGTTGTCGTCGGCGGCATGGCCTCCGTGTTCGGTTCGCTGGTCGGCGCCTTGCTGCTGACGGCACTGCCGCAGGCATTGGCCACCTTCGAGGGCTGGGAGACCGTGGCCTTCGGCGCGATCCTCATCCTGTGCATGATTTTCATGCCCAGAGGCCTTGTTCCGACCCTGGCCGCGAAGTGGGGAGGCAGGCGCTGATGGCACTGCTCACCGTATCGTCGCTCTCCAAGACTTTCGGCGGCATCAAGGCCGTGCAGGATGTCTCTTTCGACGTCAAGGCCGGCATCATCTACTCGGTCATCGGCCCCAACGGCGCCGGCAAGACCACGCTGTTCAATTTGATCACCGGCGTGTACACGCCCACCGCTGGCAAGATCGTGCTCGACGGCAGCCAGGTGGACGGCAAGAAACCCAACGAACTGGCCGCGCTTGGCGTAGCGCGCACTTTCCAGAATCTGCAGATCTGCATGAACATGGACGCGTGCGAGAACGTCATGGTCGGCGCCCACCTGCGGCTCGACCGCAATCTGGTCAAGGCCGCGCTGCGCCTGCCGTCGCTGATCCGGCGCGACCGTGAACTGCGCGCCGAGACGGTCGAGCTGATGCGTTTCGTCGGCCTAGAAAAGTATGTGACTGCGCGCGCCGACAGCATGCCCTACGGCGCGCTGAAGCGGCTGGAGATCGCCCGTGCGCTGGCACTCAAACCCCGGCTGCTGTTTCTCGACGAACCGGCCGCCGGCCTCAATCCGCGCGAAACCCTGGATGTCAGTGCCCTGATCCGCAAAATCGCTGACTCGGGCATAACGGTCATGCTCGTCGAGCATGACATGAAGATGGTGATGAACCTGTCCAGCCGTATCCTGGTCATGGATTACGGCAGGAAACTCGTCGAAGGCACGCGCGACGAAGTTCGCCACCATCCGGACGTGATCGCCGCCTACCTGGGCGCCCACGCGTAAGGAAGAAACATGGAAGCGCTGAAAATCATCGGGCAGGAACACGGCAACCTCTGGCGGCTGACCAGCGCCATCGACGCGGTGGCAGACGGCATCCGCCGGGGCGACCCGGTAGACGGGGAGTTCTTCCGCGCGGTTTTCGATTATCTGGAGAGCTTTGTCGACCGAGCCCATCACCCGAAGGAGGACGAGCATCTGTTTCCGCGGCTGCGGCAACGCGACCCGGCGGCGGCCGCACTGATCGACCGCCTCGCAGCCGACCACCACAATGGCCCGGCGCAACTGGCCGGGCTGCGCACGCAACTGGCGGCGGCCGCCACCGGCGGTGCCACGGCGGCGGCCTTTGCCGAGAGTCTGAAGGCGTACACGATCGGCCTGACGGAGCACATCCGCGTCGAGGAAAAAGAATTGCTGCCCCGGGCGCGGGCCGCATTGACAGCGGCCGACTGGCAAACCATTGATGCCGCCTTCCTGGCCAACGACGATCCCCTGTTCGGAACCAGCGCGCGGGCGGAATACCGCGCGCTGTTTCACCGGCTGGTCCACCTGGCCCCCGATTCGGTCGGCCTGGGAGGGCACATCGCGAACGAGCCGGCCCCTGCGGCGACACAGGACAACGTGCTGCTGCGCGTGCGGGGACTGGAAAGCGCCTACGGCCGCATCAAGGCGCTCAAGCAGGTCGACCTCGATGTTCGGCGTGGCGAAATCGTCGCGCTGGTCGGCGCCAACGGTGCCGGCAAGAGCACCTTCCTGCGCACGCTGTCCGGCGTGCAGCCGATGAGTGGTGGCAGCATTGCCTTCGATGGCGAGGACATCGGCCGGCTGCGCTCCGACCAGCGTGTGCGGCGCGGCATCTGCCAGAGCCCCGAAGGGCGTCAGGTGTTCGGACCGCTGTCCATCGAGGACAATTTGCGGCTCGGCGCCTATACCCAGCCCAAGGGGCAGGTCGACAGCGACCTGTCCAAAATTTATGCCATGTTCCCCGTCCTCCAAGAAAAGCGCAAGCTGCCGGCCGGTACGCTGTCCGGGGGCCAGCAGCAGATGCTGGCGATCAGCCGCGCCCTGATGGGGCGGCCCAAGCTGCTGCTGCTCGACGAGCCATCGATGGGCCTGGCCCCTCTCCTGGTCGAGGAGGTCTTCAATGTCGTGAGGACGCTCAAGTCGGAGGGCATCACCATCTTGCTGGTGGAGCAGAACGCGTTTGCCGCCCTGGCCATCGCCGACCGGGGCTACGTGCTGGAAACTGGCGCGATCACCTTGAGCGGCACCGGCGACGAACTGCTGGCCAGCGACGAGGTGCGGGCCGCCTATCTCGGAATGTAGCCCAGCCCCCCGGGGTGGCAGGATGCTTGTCCAGAGGCCCGTTCCATCGGGTCAACCATCTGCACCGCAGGTCATTGATTGCACATTTTTTAATAGCAAGAAATGACCATTTGACGCTGGGATAAGCGCTATTTCATTCAACAAACAGCTCGCCCGCCGCTTTGGGCGGCACCACACCCAGGTGCCGGTAGGCCGCCAGCGTGGCCAGGCGTCCACGGGGGGTGCGCTGCAGGAACCCCTGCTGAATCAGGTAGGGCTCGATCACGTCCTCGATCGTGCCCGGCTCCTCGCCGATGCTCGCGGCGATGTTGTCCAGCCCCACCGGGCCGCCGTCGAAGCGGTGAATCACGGCTTCCAGTAATTTGCGGTCCATCAGGTCGAAGCCTTCGGGGTCGACGTCCAGCATGGCCAGCGCGCGCCTGGCGATGTCTTCGTCGATCAGGCCCCGCCCCTTGACCTCGGCGTAGTCGCGCACGCGGCGCAGCAGCCGGTTGGCGATGCGCGGCGTGCCGCGCGAGCGGCGCGCGATCTCGAAGCCGCCCGCGGCATCCATCGGCGTCTTGAGCAGGCTGGCGCTGCGGGTGACGATGCGCGCCAGCTCTTCGGGGGTGTAGAACTCCAGCCGCGAGACGATGCCGAAGCGGTCGCGCAGCGGGTTGGTCAGCATGCCGGCGCGGGTGGTGGCGCCCACCAGGGTGAAGGGCTGCAGGTCCAGCTTGATGGAGCGCGCCGCCGGGCCTTCGCCGATCATGATGTCGATCTGGTAGTCCTCCAGCGCGGGGTAGAGGATTTCCTCCACCACCGGCGACAGGCGGTGGATCTCGTCGATGAACAGCACGTCGTTGCGCTCCAGGTTGGTCAGCAGCGCCGCCAGGTCCTTGGGTTTTTCCAGCACCGGCCCGCTGGTCTGACGCAGGTTCACGCCCAGCTCGGCGGCGATGATGTGCGAGAGCGTGGTCTTGCCCAGGCCTGGCGGGCCGAACAGCAGCACGTGGTCCAGCGCCTCCTCGCGCTTCCTGGCCGCGCCGATGAAGATTTCCAGCTGCTCGCGCACCTTGGCCTGGCCCACGTATTCCTGAAGCAGCTTGGGCCGCAGCGCGTGCTCGATGGCTTCCTCCTGCGGCGAGGCGGGAGCGGCGGACACCACGCGCCTGGGCGGCGCGGGGGCGAAATCGTCGGTGTGGATACTCATTCGAGGGGGCGCCCGGCTGTCACGGCGTCGTCCAGGCGTGATACGCCGGGCCTTCATACCTGAAGTCCGGGTAGTTCGCCACGACGAAGTCGCGCTCCAGGGCGCTGATGGTGTAGAAGTGGACGCCCGTCCTCACGTTGTAGAAGCGAAACAGCGCCGTCGCGCCGTTGCCGCCCTGGGCCTGGGCGTACCACTGCGGCCCTTCGTAGGAAAACGCGGGATAGTTGGCCGTGACGGCATCCTTTTCGGCGTTGGAGATGGTGTAGAAGTGGGCTCCCGTGCCCGCGTTGTAGAAGCGGTAGACCGGGCTTTGGCCGGCCATCGACGACGGATAGGCATAGAAGGCGACGCCTTCGTAGGAGAACGCGGGGTAGTCCCGGTTCACCACGTCCCGCTCGGCCGCGCTGTGGGTATAGAAATGGGTGCCTGTGTTCGTGTTGTAGAACCGATAGACCGGGCCGCGTCCGCCGGAGGTCGCGGTCATCTCCGGAGACAGCCATCGCTTCAGCGCGGCGTTGAACGCCACGTCGAAGCGGCCATAGTAGTCGGGGCTGGTGGTGGAGCAGACGGCGCTTCCACCGTACAGCGTGGCGATGACCAGATTGTCCTTGAAGATGGCGGAGCCGCTGCTGCCGCGCTCGGTCGTGCCCTGGCTCCACTTGACGCGGTAGAAATTGCCGCTGTTGCCGCTGCAGTTGATCGCCGTGCCCGTGCCCGCGGTGCAGTTCGTGTTGCCGTCCAGGCCGCCAAAACTGATTTTTTGCAGGTCCCCGCGGGGATGGTGAAGGCCCACCACGGCCGCGCCCGGAACTTGCGGGCTGGCATCCCAGCCCGCGAAGGACACGCCGGCCGGCGGCGTGTCCACCAGGCGCATGAAGGCCATGTCCATGTCCGCGCTGGCATACAGCAGGGTCGCGCCGTTGTAGCGCGTGACCGAGGCGCTCGAGAGCTGGCGGCTGTAGCAGGTGGGGGAGCGGTAGAACCAGTCGGTCTGCAGGGTGCTGGCCACCGTCTGCGTGGGAATGCAGTGGTTGGCGGTCAGGAAATACGGCGTGCCACTGCCGTCGCGGTCGTTCAGCAAGGTGCCGGTGCAGCGGTAGCTGCTGCCGTCTATGGTGAACAGCATGCGGGCCACCGCGTCGCGCTGGTGCGCATAGGCGTCGTAGCAGGTGGCGTCCAGGTGGCAGGGCTGGGATTCACCGATCTTGGCCTGGGGCTGATCCGCCGCCTCGGGCAGCGACAGGTCCTCCAGGATATGCGACAGCCGGGGCACCGCGATGTCCAGCGCGCTGGGTGGGGTGCCTGCCGGCAGCTCGATCTCCAGCGTCGTCTCCGGCGCGCCCAGGTCGGGGCTCCACCACGTCCGCGCCGCATCGCCGCGGTCGCCCGCGTCGAGGTTGGCCTGGATCCGCTGCAGCACCTCCTGCCCGGACACCACGTACGCCACCGCTGGCCGGTCGGGGTCGTAGATCCGCAGCACAGCCCCACCGGGCAGGGAGCGCACCACCACGC
>JAEWVY010000281.1 GCA_023396625.1 Pseudomonadota bacterium
GTGCGCAAGATGCGGGGGAAGTCGCTGGGATTCGAGCAGGTGTTCGATGTCCGTGCGCTGCGCATCATCGTGCCCACGGTGAAGGACTGCTACGCGGCCCTTGGGTGGGTGCATGAACGCTTCACCCCGATCACGAACGAATTCGACGACTACATTGCCCGCCCCAAGTCCAACGGCTATCAGTCTCTGCATACCGTCGTCCGGGACGCGGATGAGAAACCGGTCGAAGTCCAGATCCGGACGCAAGCCATGCATGACCACGCCGAACACGGTGTCGCCGCCCACTGGGCCTACAAGGAAGCGGGGGCGAAGGGCTACGCAGGTGTGTCCGCCAGCGGTGACTACGACGCAAAGATCGCCGTACTGCGCCAGTTGCTGGCCTGGGAGCGCGACCTTTCGGGTGCCGCGCGCGGCAGCGGGCTTTTCGAGGATCGCATCTACGTCCTCACGCCCGAGGCCGCCATCGTGGAGTTGCCCCAGGGGGCGACCCCGGTGGATTTTGCCTATGCCGTTCATACCAGCCTGGGGCATCGTTGCCGCGGTGCCCGTGTGGATGGGGCCATGGTGTCGCTCAGCACCCCCCTGAAGAACGGACAAACGGTGGAAATCATCGCCGCCAAGGAAGGGGGCCCCTCGCGCGACTGGCTCAATGCCGAACTCGGCTACCTTGCCAGTGCGCGCTCGCGCGCGAAGGTCCGCGCCTGGTTCAATGCGCAGAGCGCGCACGAAACGGCGGCCCGGGGGCGTGAGGCGGTGGAAAAATTGCTCCAACGTGAGGGCAAGACCGCCATCAAGCTCGATGATCTGGCGGGGCAATTGGGATTCAAGTCGGCAGATGCGCTATTCGATGTCGTCGGCAAGGACGAGTTCTCGCTGCGGAACATCGAAAACCTGCTCAGGCCGGCAAGCCCGGCGGTGGTCCAGGATGAAATCCCCCTGGTCAGGAAAACACGTTCGGCAGCTGAAAAGCCGGGCGGGGTGCTGGTGGTCGGGGTGGATTCATTGCTGACACAGCTTGCACGCTGTTGTCGCCCAGCTCCTCCCGATGCGATTGGAGGGTTCGTGACCCGAGGCAAGGGTGTGAGCGTCCATCGGGTCGATTGCAGCAACTTTCGCGAAATCGCGTGCCGTGACGCGGAGCGGGTCATCCCCGTGACCTGGGGAAAATCGAGTGTCTCGGCGGGGGCGGTGTATCCGGTGGATGTGGCGGTGGAAGCCATGGACCGGCAGGGTTTGCTCCGCGATATATCGGAAGTGTTTGCCAAGGAGAAAATGAACGTCATCGGGGTGCAGACCCAGTCTGTCAAGGGCGTGGCCTGGATGACCTTTACCGTGGAGGTGAGCGATTCGGCACGGTTGACCAGTGTGCTGGGTCTGGTGCGGGGTGTTCCAGGCGTGCGTAGGGCGCGTCGCCGTTGAGGTTGTCCTCAGGAGGGGCAATCTGTCGCCCGAGTCAATGGACGAAGTGTTTGCTGCTATACTTTGCGTTCTCGAATGCAACCTTTAGGCGCGTAGCTCAGCTGGTTAGAGCACCACCTTGACATGGTGGGGGTCGTTGGTTCGAGTCCACTCGCGCCTACCAAATTTCGTATATAAATCAACGACTTAGTGGAAACACTAGGTCGTTTTTTCTGCTCCGTTCGTTGAAAGAACGCCACGAACAGCCTCAGAACGCCTCACGTTGTCATACTTTTGTACATAGTCTGGGCACAGGCTGGAACGTGTGCAGTTTGGCCTTTGCCGCGGGGTATGCCTCATGCGCAAGCTCCGGCGAATCGAACAGCCCGAGGTAGACGAACCTGCAGTCGACGTTGATCTGGGCCTGCCACTTGTTCCTGAGCCTTGTTACGCCGCGTAGGCCGCCACGGTCGTCGAAATTCTGGACGTTTTGGCCTGGGGTAGCTTCACGCAAATTCTTCCAGCGGTTGTTGGTTGGGTCGCCATCACGCTGGTCGATTTGCTGCGTAGGAAAACTACCGGTCATGTACAGCCACGCCGGCCGGTGCTCAAGATAAATTTTGCCGTCGACCGCTATCTGCCGACGCCCGTCTTTACGCAACGTGCCCGCCCTGGCGCCACGACGCGTGAATCCACCCGTCGCAGGGTCGTAGCACAGCAGCTCTCTGAGGCGCTGTGTAGTCAGCACGTCGCACGCTCCATGAAGAAGACTTTCTGTACGCGGCCGGCGCCCGAACCGTGCGCAGGGAAGCCCACGATGGCCTGACGGTCGCGCTGCTGACAGATGCCGCAGTTGAGGCAGTCGGTGTTGCCCGTCACGGCAGGACAGACGGTCACCAGGCGCCCTGCGGGCGTGTGGACGGGGGTAAGCTGGTCGGCGGGCAGCACGCACACCACAGGGCCGCTCTGGAGGTCGGCGTACGCGTCGGCCTGCTCCAGCGTCTCGGCTGACCAATTCACGGTGAGCCCCGCGGCGTTGGCCTCGGCCACGATCTTGCGGTTGGGCGCCGTCGGTTTGTGGTGGGTGTAGGTGAACCCGCGCCGGCCTCTGTTAGCGGCCAGGAGCTTGAGCATGGCGGCGTGATGGATTTGCCCGGGGGCGCTCACCGGCAGGTCGCCGGCCTGGTTGTGGCGCCAGAGCTGGTGCCGTGGCAGCGCACGGATCTTGGCGCACAGTTCATCGAGCGTGCCGCCGCGTTTGCCGTTGCTGACGGCTTTCCAGTGCAGCGCAAGTGGGCCGCTTTCAGCGTAGCAGCCGTTGCCCTTGAAACTGCATGTCGGCGGGCAGCTGTCGGCGCTGGTGGTAGTGACGGGGATTGGGCCGGTCTTGGCATTGCTGCTGACCCGCGTGAAATGATAGGTGTGTTCCATAGGCGTGCAGAAACGACAAAGCCCGCACGAGGCGGGCTTTGGTGTGTGGGCGGGGTGGGCGGCTTTACATCATTTGGCGCACTGATTCGTCAGCGATCTCTCTCGCCAGACCTACACGGTCACTTAAGCTTTTGATGGGCTCGCCGCCGCGCGTCCAGCCTTGAGCGCCCATGGCGAAGGACAACGCCGACAGGAACGCCCGTTGTTGCACACGCTGCCTGTCCGTCATATCGCGTTTGCGGCGGCGCCTGCCGGCGGTGTAGCCACGCGCGTACTCTCGTTGCTCTTCTGGAGTTGTCGCACCTTCAGGCCCCACAGTTACGCTCTATGGTTCTGCGACCATCTGGAACTGGCGGCAGTTCCGGCCGGTGCAGGGGTACGCGACGCAGCTGTTTGGCACCGCCTACGTGCAGGGCGGGGTCAAGACAGTTCTCGTAGGCGGGCCCGACGCGCTGCGGTTCGGCGCGCACACTGTGGCCGACCCGCATGCGACGCAGAACGCGTGGCCACACGGCATCGCGCCGATCGCGCTGCCGGCCCCCGGCGTTTCACCGCAGACCGTGTTCACCTTCGGGCCGCGCACAACGCTGTTCGGCACGACGGTGGTGAGGTTCCCGCCCAGGCCGCTTGGGTGGGACA
>JAEWVY010000373.1 GCA_023396625.1 Pseudomonadota bacterium
GCCCTGCCCGGCGCGCTGCACAGCGAGCGCCGCGACTGGGCCGCACGCGTCGGCCACGGGCAGCCCGCCAGCGCCTTGCCCGGTCTGCTGGCCGGCCTGTTCAGCCTGTGCAGCCACGCCCACCGCCTGTGTGCACAGCTGGCCATCTCGGCCGCCGTGTCCGGTGCCGTCGCCGCCCCGGGCGGGGCGGGCCAGCGGCTGCGGCTGGAGACCGCGCAGGAGCATGTGCGCCGCATCGGGCTGGACTGGCCGCGGCTGCTCTCCGGTGCATCGACGCCGGCCGCGCTCGCGTCGCTCCGGCACTGCCCGCTGCTCCGGGCCGTGCCCGGCGATGCGCCGTCCTGGGCGGACACCGTCGCCTGGCTGGAAACCGAATGGCTGCAGATGCCGGCCGCGACCTGGTTGCGCGCCTGGCAGGCCTGCGGCGCCGACTGGCTGAGCGACTGGAGCCGGCGCCACAACGGCTGGCTGCCGGGCCTGCTGCGCGCGGTGCGCGAGGCCGATGCCGGACCGGTGCTGCGGATGGACCACGCCCTGCGGGCCCACGCGGACGGGGCGGGGCTGGCCGCGCTGGCCCATTCACTGGCGCACACCCCGGGGTTTGCGATGCAGCCGCAGTGGCAGGGAGACTGTGCCCACACCGGCCCCTGGGCGCGCCAGCACCGGGCCGACGACGGCCTGCCGCTGACGCCCTGGTCGCTGCTGGGCAGCCGGCTGGCCGAACTGGTGCGGCTGTGCCTGCCGGAGCCCGGCGGGGCCGAGGGCTGGCTGGCGCACGGGGCGCTGCGGCTTGACGGTGGCCGTGGCCTGGCCTGGGTCGAGATGGCGCGCGGACTGCTGGTGCACCAGGTGGCGCTCGACGGCGACGCGCGGGTGCAGGCCTGCCGGGTGCTGGCGCCGACCGAATGGAATTTCCACCCGCAGGGTGAGGTGGCGCGGCGCATCGCGGCGCTGGACCCTGGGCTGCCCCGGGACCGGCTGGAGCGGCAGGTGGACCTGCTGATGGTGGCCTTCGACCCCTGCGTGCCGTTCCAGCTCGAACAGGCGCAGGATCAGAACAGCGAGGTGAGTCATGCATGAAGCGAGCCTGGCCGGTGGCGTGCTGCAACTGGTGGAAGACACGGCACGGCGCGAAGGTTTCTCGCGCCTGCTCAGCCTGCGGCTGGAGGCCGGGCAACTGGCGGGCGTGGACGTGCGGGCGCTGCGCTTCGCGCTGGAGAGCCTGGCGCCCGGCACCCTGCTGGACGGCGCGCAGATCGACATCGACGAGCCGCCCGGACAGGCCTGGTGCATGGGCTGCGGGCAGACGGTGGACATCGCCCAGCGCGGCGACGCCTGTCCGTCCTGCGGAGGCTATCAGCTGCAGCCCACCGGCGGGCTGGAATTGCGTGTGGTCGACATGCGCGTGAGTGATGATTGAAGCAACGTTGAAGGAGACAGAACATGTGTGTCGTTTGTGGATGCAGTGACAACAGCCCGGCGCACGCCCGCCATGTGCAGGCCCGCGGTGGCGAGGCCGGCGTGGTGCAGGTGAACCCGGCCAACGGCGACCTGCATTTCGGCGCCGGCGTGGCCCGCGTCTCGGTGCCGGGCATGAGCCAGGAACGCGCGATCAAGCTCGAGACCGACATCCTGGGCGCCAACAACCGGGTGGCCCAGCAGAACCGTGCGCACTTCGAGTCGCACGGCGTGACCGCGCTGAATTTCGTCTCCAGCCCGGGCTCGGGCAAGACCACGCTGCTGTGCGCGACCATCGAGGCGCTCAAGGCGCGCGATCCGGGCCTGCATGTCGCGGTGATCGAAGGCGACCAGCAGACCAGCTTCGACGCCGACCGCATCCGCGCCACCGGCGCGCCCGCGATCCAGGTCAACACCGGCAAGGGTTGCCACCTCGACGCGCCCATGGTGGCCGAGGCCTTCGCGCAACTGCACAGCCACGATCACCGCGACCACGGACACAGCCACGCGCACGACCATGACCACGGTCACCACCACGGTCATGACCACCACGACCACGGCGCGCGCGACCTGCTGTTCATCGAGAACGTCGGCAACCTGGTCTGCCCCGCGGTCTGGGACCTGGGCGAAGCGGCCAAGGTCGCGATCCTGTCGGTGACCGAGGGCGAAGACAAGCCGCTGAAGTACCCCGACATGTTCGCGGCCTCGCAACTGATGATCCTCAACAAGGTCGACCTGCTGCCGCACGTGAAGTTCGACGTCGCGCGCTGCATCGAACTGGCGCGGCGCGTGAACCCGGCGATCGAAATCATCCAGCTCTCGGCCACCACCGGCGAGGGCATGGACGCCTGGCTGCACTGGCTGGACCACGCGATGGGCGCGCACCACCACCACGACCACCACGACCACCACGACCACCACGACGGCGCGCCGGCGTCCGAGGCGGCGGCCCTGCGCGAACGCGTGAAGCAGCTCGAGGCCGAGCTGGCGAAGGCCCGCGCGGCGTTGCCCACCGAATCGGCCGCCTGACGGACACAGGACCATGAGCGCGACCGTGCTCGCCGTCGGCGCCTGGCTCAAGAACGCGGCCTGCCTCGTGCAGGACGGCCGCGCGCACTGGTCGCCGCTGCACGGCGACCTGGGCGACCCGGCCGCCTGCGCGGCGCTGGAGCGCTCGGTGCAGGCGCTGGCACGGCAGGCCGAGGAGGCCGGCGCGCCGGTGGAGGCGTTCGCGCACGACCTGCACCCCGACTTCTTCAGCACCCAGCTGGCCATCGCCACCGCCGACGCGCTGGGCGTGCCCGCCATCGGCGTGCAGCACCACCATGCGCACCTCGCGGCGGTGATCGCCGAACACGCCATCGAAGGCCCGGTGGTTGGCCTCGCGCTGGATGGCGTGGGCCTGGGAACAGACCGGACACCCTGGGGCGGCGAACTGCTGTGGCTCGACGGCGCGCAATGGGCGCGGGTGGGCCACCTG
>JAEWVY010000033.1 GCA_023396625.1 Pseudomonadota bacterium
CGCCGGGCGGACGCGGCCGATTTCTGGCAATCGGTCACGGGGAGCAAGGCACGCGAGGACGAGTCCTTCGCGGACACCGCCGTGCGCGAGGTGCGGGAGGAGACGGGCATCGATTGCGCCAGGGGCACGGTCCTGGCGACTGATCTGCGCGACTGGGGCCTGGAAAACGTGTACCCGATCTATCCCTGGTGGCGGCACCGCTATGCCCCGGCCGTGACCCACAATACCGAGCACGTCTTTGGCCTGCGTGTGCCTGCGGGCACGCCCGTGGCGCTGAACCCGCGCGAGCACACGGCCTTTCGCTGGCTGCCCCATCGCGCGGCGGCCGACGCGTGTTTTTCTCCCTCGAATGCCGAGGCGGTGCTGATGTTGCCGCGTTTTTTGCGGTAAGGTCGCGGGCGTGAACACGTCACGCGAGCCGCTACGCATCGTCACCTACAACATCCACAAGGGTGTGCAGGGGGTCGGACCGGCGCGCCGGCTCGAAATCCACAACCTGGGCCACGCGGTCGAGCAGCTCGACGCGGACATCGTCTGCCTGCAAGAGGTGCGCAAGCTGCACCGGCGGGAGGCGCAGTATTTCACCCATTGGCCCGACCTGCCGCAAGCCGAGTTTCTGGCGCCGGAGGGTTACGAGGCGGTCTACCGCACCAACGCCGTGACGCGGCATGGCGAGCACGGCAACGCGATTCTGTCGCGCTGGCCGGTGCTGGACTGCCAGCATGAGGACATGTCCGATCACCGCTTCGAACAGCGTGGCCTGCTGCACACGAAGGTGATGGTGGCTGACCGCACGGTCCACGTCATCGTCGTGCACCTGGGGCTGGTGCCGGCGAGCCGGGTGCGCCAGGTGGCGCAGCTGGGGGAGTTCATCGAGCGCGAGGTGCCACCCGACGCGCTGCTGGTGGTGGGGGGGGACTTCAACGACTGGGGCACGCGCATCCAGTCGGCCATGAACGCCATGGGCCTGCGGTCGGCCGACACGGTCCGCTGTCCCACCTACCCATCACGGCTGCCCGTGGTGCAGCTCGACCATGTGTATGCGCGGGGCCTCACGCCGGGGCACCTGCAGGTGCCACGCGGCAAGATCTGGGGGCAGATGTCGGACCATCTGCCGCTGTTGGCCGAGTTCACGTTCTGAACGGCATGGTCCGCGCGGCACCGGACACACGCAGGGCGCACGGTGTCGAGTTGCTGCAGGGCAGCGGCGACTATTTCCCGGCGCTGACCGAGGCCATCGACCAGGCGCGCGTCGAAGTGTGGCTCGAAACCTATATCTTCGATTTCACCGGGGCCGCGGCGGAAGTCGCCCAGGCGTTGCTGCGCGCGGCGCGGCGCGGCGTGACGACGCGGTTGGTCGTGGATGGCGTGGGCACCGGCATGCTGCCACCCGCCTGGCAGCGGCAGTTCGACGCGGCAGGGGTGGATACCGCGGTCTACGCGCCGCCGGGCGTGCTGGGCCTGGCGCTGCCCAGCCGCTGGCGGCGGCTGCACCGCAAGCTCTGCGTGGTCGACGGGCAGCGGGTGTTTTGTGGCGGCATCAACGTCTTGGACGACTACCATGACCTGCGGCATGGCGCGCTGGCGCGGCCCCGGTTCGATTTCGCCGTGGCGGTGCGCGGACCGCTGGCGGCGCAGGCCCGTGAGGTGGTCGCACGCCAGTGGTGGCGCCTGCAGACCCTGCGCCAGGCGCGCAAACGGCATCTTCCCGAGGCTTTCCGGGCACTGCGGGGCGCGTTCCGGCCCCTGGAACCGGTGGCCTCGGCCGCCGCGGCGTCGCGTGGAATGGAGCATGCTGTCGCCCGGGCCGACCTGCTGCTGCGAGACAACCTCCGCCACCGCGGCCGCATCGAACGAGCCTACCGGCGCGCCATTGGCAACGCCCGCCATGAGATCATCATCGCGAATGCGTACTTCATGCCTGGACGGCGCCTGCGCCAGGCCCTGGTGCTCGCGGCGCGGCGCGGCGTGAAGGTGCGGCTGCTGCTGCAGGGGCGCTACGAGTATTTCATGCAGTTCCACGGGGCCCGCGCGGTGTACGGCGTGTTGCTGGCGGCCGGCGTCGAAATTCACGAATACACCGTCAGCTTCCTGCACGCCAAGGTGGCCGTGATCGACGCGGGCACGCCGCACGCCTGGGCCACCGTGGGCTCGTCCAACCTCGACCCGCTGAGCCTGCTGCTGGCGCATGAGGCCAATGTGGTGGTCGAGGACGTGCCCTTCGCCAGGGCCCTGCGCGAGCGCCTGCTGGCGGCCATGCACCGTGACAGCGTTCGCGTCGACGCCTCGGCCTACACCGGACGCTCCTGGTGGCAGCGGATGCTGGACCGGATGGCGCTGGGCGTGCTGCGCCTGGCGTTGTCGCTGACGGGCCTGCGCTATTGAGGTGCTGGACGATTTCAGCCTTGAATTGATAAAAATGATAGCAAAATGTGTCCATCTGGCGATGGGAATCGGCAAAAAACATCAAAAATGAATCGCTGATACCATCCCACCATGACAACGAACAGTCCAGACGCCAGGAACCTGGCCGACAGCGATGAGGGCATGCCGGTTTCCCTGAAAATCCGCGAGCGTATCCAGGCCGCGCGCCAGCGCTTCTACGCCAACGACAACATCGCGGAGTTCATCCGGCCCGGCGAGTTGGAGCAACTGCTTGACGAGGTCACGGGCAAGATGCGGGGTGTGCTCGACAGCCTGGTCATCGACACGGAACACGACCACAACACCGCCGACACCGCGCGCCGCGTGGCGCGGATGTACGTGAACGAAGTGTTCAAGGGCCGCTACACCAAGGCCCCGACCATCACCGAATTCCCCAACGCCGAGCACCTGAACGAGTTGATGATCGTCGGCCCCGTCACGGTGCGCAGCGCCTGCAGCCACCACCTGGTGCCGGTGATCGGCAAGATCTGGATCGGCGTGCTGCCGAACGAGCGCACCAACGTGATCGGCCTGTCCAAGTACGCGCGCATCGCCGAATGGATCATGAACCGGCCGCAAATCCAGGAGGAGGCGGTCATCCAGCTGGCCGATTTGATCCAGGACAAGACGCAGCCGGACGGTTTGGCTATCGTGATGGAGGCCACGCACTATTGCATGGCCTGGCGCGGCGTCAAGGACATGGACAGCCGGATGATCAACTCCGTCATGCGCGGTGTGTTTCTCAAGGATGCCAATCTGCGTCGCGAATTCCTTTCCCTCATTCCCCGCTAGGACCCTGCCATGCTCGTACGTCTGATCTATGCCAGCCGCGCGGTGGACCCCAACCCCTTGGTCATCGAGGACGTTCTCGCCAGGTCGCGCCAGTTCAATCCGGCGTGCGGCATCACGGGCATCCTCTGTCATGGCGGCGGCGTGTTCCTGCAGGCGCTCGAAGGCGGGCGCGCCGCGGTGAACGACCTGTATGGCCATATCCTGCGCGACGCGCGGCACAAGGACGTGCAACTGCTGCATTACGAGGAGATCACCGAGCGCCGGTTCGGCGGCTGGACCATGGGCCACGTCGACGTGTCGCGGGTCAACACCAGCTTGCTGCTCAAATACGCCGAACGCGCCGAGCTCGACCCCTACAGCGTGTCCGGCAGGGTCTCGCTGGCCTTGCTCGAAGAACTGATGGCCACCGCTTCCATCGTGGGCCGCGTCTGAGCCGGGGCGGCCGCCATGGACCGAGGCATGCCATCCGGCGCGAGCGTTCCTTGTGCGGCCGCCACAGCGGGGGGCACGCGGCTGGCCCGTACCGTCGAGTGGGGTGACTGCGACCCGGCCGGCATCATTTATTACCCCACCTATTACCGCTGGATGGACGCGGCGTGCTGGCATCTGCTGGCCACGCTCGGTTTCGATGCCGCACGCATGCGCGCCGAGGGGCTGAGCCCGCCCCTGGTGCATGCAGAGTGCGGCTTCGAGCGCTCGCCGCGCTTTGGCGAGACGGTCTGGGTGCGCTCGGCCATCGAGCGCGTGGGTGGCAAGTCCTTCACCGTGGCGCACCGCTTCGAGCGCGAAGCCGACGGGGCCGCGCTCGCTTCGGGCCGCGAGGTGCGCGTCTGGTGCCGCTACGAAGCGGGCCCGGGCAGCCCGCTGCGCGGCGTCGCGGTGCCCGAGGTGCTGCGCGGCGCGATCG
>JAEWVY010000328.1 GCA_023396625.1 Pseudomonadota bacterium
GCGTGACCCCGGCCCAGGCCCAGCCGGCCCCCGAAGTCTGGCGCTTCACCCACGCGCTGGTTGCCCCTTGGGGCCCCCCGCCACCCGGCACGCCGCGTCTGGCCGGCCGGACGCTTGCGCTGACGGACCACGGCCTGCGCGGCCCCGCGCCGCTGAACTGCGCGCCAGCGCACGTCACCTCCCTGCCTCTGCCTGCGCAGGGCCTGTTCGAGGGTCAGCTGCCCGCGCCTGCCGACAGGGCGGCCAAGGCCTTGGGGTTCACCCGTTTTCCGGTCGAGAGCCTCCGCGTGACCTGCGGCAATGCCGGTTTCGACTTCCACCGGGTCGATGCGCAAACCCTTCTCGTCGGCATCGATCACCGGATATGGAGCCTTTCGCGCACAGCGGGCACGCAGGCTGCCGCGGACGCCCCATCCGGCGTGGTGCAACGCTTTCTGGAAAGGCATTTCGGTGGCGACATGGCGTTCACCCCTGCCAGCGTGGCCCCGAAGAAAGGCATGCTCAGCCCGGCAATGCGGCGGGCCGTGGCCGCCTACTTCGCACGGCCCGCCTCACCGGACGAAGTGCCCGAGATCAACGGCGATCCCTTCACCGACAGCCAGGAGTACCCCACCCGGTTTGCCGTGGACGATGCGGTGATCCAGGGCGCATCGGCTCGGGTGGCCGTCCGCCTGGCCGACGCGGGGCGCGAAATCCGCCTCTGGTACCACCTCACCCGTGCCCGGCAGGGTTGGCAGGTGGACGACGTGGTCGACAGCCGGCAGGGCAGCCTCCGCGCCCTGCTGGCCCCGCCGGCACGGTGACCCCATGACGGCGCATTCCCCCGCCCCGCCTCCCGGCAGAGAACGGTTCTCCCGGTTCCCGCTGCGGTGGCTCCGCGGGCCCGAGCTGTGCTGGCTGGCGCTGTATGGACTGACCGTGGGCCTGACTCGCCTGAACGTGCCGCCCAGCGACGCCGGCAACCTCTGGATGGAACGCCTGGGCATGTGGCTGCTGCCGCTGATCGGCGTGCCTCTGGCTTCAGCGTGCGCGTTCGGGCCGGGACAGGCGGGCGCCTCCCGTGCCCGTATGTGGGCCCGGCTGATGCTGGCCACCCTGATGGGTCTCAATGCCTGCCTGATCCGCGTGGCCGAGGCCATCGACTACCACGACACCCGCAACGCCGGCGTCCTGGGCGTGTGGATGATGGGCTTCATCATGGGCTTGCTGGCGCTGGCCGTGACCGCCTTGGCGCTGCACGTCGCGGTCCGGCGGTCTCGGAGAGGGCCTCCCGCTTGAATGGCCCATGCCAAGGCGCGGGCGGCCGCGGTTTCCGCATGGCCGCCATGGGTATTGGGCATCCCGCATGATGGCCCGAAAAACATTCCAGGGCAGGGTCTGACAGGCTCACCGGGCGGCCGCACTGATCCATGGGCATTGCCTCCGCGCACCACGCGCCCCGCCCCCACCCGATCGCCATCTCATCCAGGGAGTACAGCTTGCAAGTCGAAGTGCACATCGTCAATGCGTTCGTGGACGGCGACGCCGGCGGCAATCCGGCCGGTGTCGTGGTCGATGCCAATGGACTGACGGCCGAACAAAAATTGCGCATCGCCAGGGATGTGGGACTGTCCGAAACCGCCTTTGTGTCATCGTCGGCACAGGCCACCCTCAAGCTGGAGTTCTTCACGCCGTCCCGGCAGATTGCCCATTGCGGGCATGCCACGGTCGCCACCTTTTCGTTGCTTCGGCAGCTCGGTCTCCTGGCCGAGGGCAAGCACTCGAAGGAAACCGTGGATGGCTGCCGCGACGTCGTGATCGCCGCCGATCAGGCCTTCATGGCGCAGCGCGCGCCGACCTACGCGCCACTGGCCGCGGGCAGCGCGATGCGGGATCGGGCCCTGCACTCGCTGGGATTGGCCCCCGGGCAACTGCTCGACACGGCGCCGCCGACCGTGGTCAACACGGGCAATTCCTTCCTGGTCATCGGTGTGCGTGAAGAAGCCACCCTAAGCCAACTGCGCCCTGACTTTTCCGCCGTCACGGCGGTCAGCGAAGCGCTCGATCTCATCGGGTACTACGTCTTCACGCGGACCACGAAGCAACCCGGCCGCGCCGCCGGCGCACGCATGTTCGCCCCCCGGTACGGGATCGAGGAAGAAGCCGGGACGGGCATGGCCGCCGGACCGCTGGCCTGCTTCCTCCACGATGTGCTGGGCGTCCGCCCTCCCCATCTGATGATCGAGCAGGGCTGGCTGATGCAGCCGCCGTCCCCCAGCGTAATCACCGTCGACCTGCAGATCCGCGATGGCGCCATTTCCGGCCTCATGGCCGGGGGGCGGGCCCAGGCCATGCGGCAGTTCCGCCTGATGGCCTGAACACCTGGCCGCGCCGGCCCTCACCGCCGAGGTGATGCCTCCAGTTTACTATAAAATATATAGCAAACTATGTCCAGCTGACGCTGTGAAACGGCAAAATTATTCAACAATCAGTCCGTCGACCGCCTGAAACAGGGCTTCACGGGCCTGTTCAACGATCTGCGTCTTCCAAGAGTCGGTGTCGGTATAAAAGGCGTCGCGCATGCGCTGGCGGATCGCGTGTGCCAATTCGGGTGGCGCCTCGGGATGCAGGTGCAGCCAATGATCGCCGCGCAGGGCCGCCATCACCTCGGTCATGGGCTGCGTGCCGTACTCCAGGGCAATGCCGGTGTACTGCGCCCGCGGGCACTCGTCATACACGGCGGTCCACATCAGGCCGGTGAGGAAGGCGGAGGTCGACGACCCGTCGTAGATGGACGTGACGCCCTGGCCCCACCAGGCGCGCGCTCGCGCCAGCGCCTCCGCGTCATCGCGGCAGGCGAAGATGCGCTCGCCCACCCCCTGGGGTCCGAGACCCGTGTGCAGGTCGATCCAGGCCAGGCGCCGCGTGTCGCGGCCATGGGCACGCAGCACGCCGCGCACGGTCTGGTTGCTCCACGTGGGTGCGGTGCCGCCGAAAAACATGCCCTCGGGAAATTCGTGCTGCCCCCGCGAGATCGCCGCCTGAAAGGCCACCATGCCCCGCGTGGCGATGAACTGGCCCACCGCCGCCTCGTTGGCCGCGTCGGGCGGCCATTGCGCCGGCAGCAGCAGCGGCTGCAGTTCGCGATAGTCCGCGTTGTCGGGCAACGGGCCGGAAAAGTCGTGGAAATTGCGGTTCAGGTCCACGTTTTCGTGGGTGACACGCCGCCCATGCGAGAAGCCATGGGGATTGAGGGCGTGGATGTACAGCACCGTCACCCCCGCCGCGCGCGCGCGGGCACGCCATTGGGCATCGCGCAGGGCAGCCACCTGCACGCCGGAGCCGCAGTAGCCTTCCACGCCGTGGCAGGCGCTGCTCACCACGAGCAGCCGTTCCCCCGGCGCGGCCGGCGCGTCGGGCACTTCGAACGCCACGTCCATGGCCAGGGTCTCACCGTCGCGGCCGGGCAGCGGATGCGCATGTGATTCGATGCGCAGCCCCGCCGCCGCGGCCGCCTCGAGGAATTTGACGCGAGCCTGCGCGTAGCTCCCGGAAAACGCCTGGGCCACGTCGTTCATGCGCCAGCCCCCGTGTTGCCCGCCGGCCGGGCCAGCCACTGCTCGGCCAGCCGCACCCAGTAGGTCGCCCCCAGGGGAATCAGGTCATCGTTGAAGTCGTAGCTCGGGTTGTGCAGCGTGCACGGGCCCGCGCCGTGGCCCATCTCGCGGTGAGCCCCATCCCCATTGGCGATGAAGCAGTAGGCACCGGGCTTGGCCAGCAGCATGTAGGCAAAATCTTCCGCGCCCATGGTGGGTTCCTGTTCCGCCACGTTGTCGGCGCCGACGATGTCGACCATCACCTGCCGCGCGAATTCGGCTTCGGGGGCGGAGTTGATGGTCGGTGGATAGTTGCGCTCGAACACGAATTCGCATTCCATGCCGAAAGCCGCGCAAGTGTGCTCGGCGATCTGCTTCATGCGCGACTCGATCAGGTCCAGCACCTCGATGCTGAAGGTGCGCACCGTGCCCTGGAGTTCACAGCTGTCAGGCACCACATTGGTGGCCTCGCCGGCATGGATCATGGTGACCGAGATCACGCCCGCGTCGATGGGCTTCTTGTTGCGGCTGATGATGGTCTGGAACGCCTGCACCATCTGGCAGGCCACGGGCACCGGGTCCAGACCGAGATGGGGCAGCGCGGCGTGGCTGCCCTTGCCGCGGATGGTGATCTTGAATTCGTTGGACGACGCCAGCACCGGCCCCGGGCTCACGGCGAAGGTGCCGACCGCGGCGCCTGG